>NZ_WXWH01000074.1:0-76731 GCF_009904905.1 Vibrio sp. V30_P3S12P165
AGCTTCAAAGCGGAGGTGAATTCTAACGAGTTAATTTGAAGAGTCAAACACTTTTTCAAATTTTCTTTTTTAGAAGTTTTCCCTCAACTAACACTGCCTGAAGCCTTGCGGCGTCTGCCGTGTCAGTGAGGCGGCATTATAGGGAGTTTGGTTAGCTTGGCAAGTGCTTTTTAAATAAAAAATGGAAAAACACCTCAACCAGCCTAAAAAGCAACCAAAACGGCATTTTCTGATTACTTTATGAACTATAATTTAAATAAATGCATAAGCATCCGCAAACATACGCTCGTTAACCGCATGTTTATGCTGAGTAAATTGGTCTCTTGCTGCTCCTGCCATATCAAAACGGCCAGCGATATAGATATCAAAGTCAGCTAAAGATTCAAAATCCGCCATCACCGCCTGTAATACATTGCCAACTTTGCCAGACCATGCAGATGATGGCGTTTCCACTGTGGGAATAAAATCCATATTGGAATATTGACTGGCTAACTCTTGCAATTCTTCCAGCGCATAAAGCTGGCTTTCATCCTTAGCTCCCCAGTAAAGATGAATCGGCGTCGTTTGTTGGGTCGCTAAGCAATGATCTAAGATCGAACGCACGTAACTAAACCCAGTACCGCCTGCGATTAATAGTAGTGGTCGCTGGCTATCTTCTCTTACCCAGGCATCCCCATGAGGCGCATCAATAGTGATATCACTGCCCTCAGCCAATGCGGTTTCCATCTGCTGGACAACTTGCTGCGCATAAAGATTATGCTCAGCAGCACCAATATGCAGCTCGATGTTTCCTTCCAGTTGACAAGGGCTATTAGCAATTGAAAATGCCCGTTTGTCCTTTTCTCCCATTATCACCATAACATATTGTCCCGCTTTAAAATCTAATCGCTGCGCGGGCTGCAGTAAAATGCGATAAGTATGGCTCGCTAGAGGAGAAATAGACTTAACTTTACATTGCATAGTGTTGAGCTTCCTTTTTACTTGTTTTGCTCAGGCTGACGACCACAAAACAAGTTATCTATAGCCTAAAAACTAACCAGTACATAGTGAGCGAATTCATCACTGACTGGTATTCTCTATATTATGTGGCAAATTAAAATAATGACGATATCGGTTACCCAGCCACTGAGCACCCCATCGTTAACTTAAAAGTGATCTAACCCGTCTCTATACACGCGCCTAGGTCAACAGCGCATTATTTGATCGCTAATTGTGGCCAAAGTTGATCAATCTTAGCTACTAGCTGAGGATCTTTCTTAATTGGTGTCCCCCATTCACGAACCACTTCTCCTGGATATTTGTTCGTTGCATCTAAAGCAAGAGGCGATATGCCACGACCCTGATTATCCAGTTTGAACGTATCACGAGCTGGATCCATGCGAGTGGTTATCGCCCAAATGACATCATTCCAATCATGCACATTAACGTCTCCATCACAAATCACCAAAAATTTCACAACGGTAAAATATGATAAATATTGCCATACCTGTTCAAGCATTAATTTTGATTGCCCGGCTTGGGTTTTATCCATTGAGAGTAAAACGAACTGATTGTCGGCGCTTGGTGGTAAATAGATCTCGCGCAATTGGCTATGTTGCTGCTTCAATTTCAGCAAATCAGCCTCAGTGATCGGCGTCACCGGTCGAGTATTATTAAGGTTACTCGCCGACTCGACCGGCCATTTCTCAGTCGCGTCTAAGCCCATTTTTGAACCTAGACCAACCACAGGTGAAGCAAAATCCAATGAATCAATAGGGGTGTTTTCAATCATCAAACTATCTCGTACTGGCTGCATATACTGAGCCATAGCTTGAATAACTGACGACCAATCGCGCGCATCCACGGTGTGATCACAGACAATCACAAATTTGGTGTACATAAACTGACGAAGAAATGACCAGACCCCCATCATCACTCGCTTAGCATGACCTGGATATTGTTTTTTCATCGTCACTACCGCCATGCGATAAGAGCACCCTTCCGGTGGCAAATAGAAGTCAACAATTTCAGGGAACTGTTTTTGCAAAATAGGTACAAAGACTTCATTTAACGCAACACCGAGCACCGCTGGTTCATCCGGTGGCCGTCCGGTATAGGTACTATGATAAATCGCTTGTTGACGCATGGTGACATGAGTCACCGTAAAGACATGATGACGCTCAACTTCATTGTAATAACCAGTATGATCGCCATAGGGGCCTTCATCAGCGAACTCATTCGGGTCAATATAACCTTCGAGAACAATTTCAGCACTCGCGGGAACGTCTAAATCGTTACTGACGGATTTAACCACCTCAGTTTTACTACCACGTAATAAACCAGCAAAGGCATATTCAGACAAGGTGTCTGGCACGGGGGTAACTGCACCAAGAATGGTTGCCGGATCAGCACCAAAAGCCACCGAAATTGGGAACGGTTCACCAGGGTGAGTTTCCATCCAGTCCCGCAGATCAAGTGCACCGCCACGATGAGCTAACCAGCGCATAATAACCTTATTCTTGGCGATCTTCTGTTGACGATAAATTCCTAAATTTTGCCGTTTCTTGTTCGGGCCACGAGTAATGGTTAACCCCCAGGTTAACAAAGGGGCGACATCATTTGGCCAACAACTCATGACTGGGATTTTATCTAAATCAACCTTATCTCCCTGCCAAATGATTTGTTGGCAAGGCGCTTTACGTAATCGCTTAACAGGCATATTAAGCACTTGCCGAAAAACCGGTAGTTTATCTATCGCATCCTTAAACCCTCGCGGAGGTTCCGGTTCTTTAAGATAAGCGAGCAATTTACCCACTTCACGCAAATCTTGGACGCTTTCTCGCCCCATCCCCATCGCAACGCGTTCAGGTGTGCCAAATAAATTGGTTAAAACGGGCATATCGTAGCCAATAGGATTTTCGAACAGCAGCGCAGGGCCTTTCAAACGTAAGGTTCTATCACTGATCTCGGTCATTTCATAGTGAGGGTCAACCGGATGGGTAATACGTTTTAACTGACCATGCTGTTCCAGATAGTCGATAAAATCACGTAAATCCTTAAAATTCATAAGCTTTCTTGGTCGCTGGTTACCTAGAATTTAGTATAACAAAAAAGCACTTTAGTTCAGCGCTCTTTTCTATCGAATTAGAAGGTAATTTTTATTCAGCCTCCAAACTGACGTGACTGAATAAAAAAACACCACTGATTTGAGTGGTGTTTTTTTTTATCTAATAAAGCGTTATTGTCGGCGCATGGCATCAAAAAATTCATCATTGGTTTTGGTCATTGCCAACTTATCGATGAGGAATTCCATTGCATCAGTTTCGCCCATTGGATGCACGATCTTACGTAAAATCCACATTTTTTGTAACTCATCAGGCTTAGTTAATAGCTCTTCACGGCGGGTACCTGAGCGGTTAAAGTCAATTGCAGGGAAAACGCGTTTTTCAGCAATTTTACGATTAAGGTGCAGTTCCATGTTACCTGTCCCTTTAAATTCTTCGTAAATGACTTCATCCATTTTTGAGCCCGTATCAACAAGAGCGGTAGCAATAATGGTTAAGCTGCCTCCCTCTTCAACATTACGCGCGGCCCCAAAGAAACGTTTAGGACGATGCAACGCGTTGGCGTCAACACCACCGGTCAACACTTTACCAGACGAAGGAACCACCGTGTTATAAGCCCGAGCTAAACGAGTAATCGAATCGAGCAAGATGACAACATCTTTTTTGTGTTCAACCAAGCGTTTAGCTTTTTCAATGACCATATCGGCCACTTGAACGTGACGTGAAGCAGGTTCATCAAAGGTGGAAGCAACCACTTCGCCTTTTACTAAACGTTGCATTTCAGTGACTTCTTCTGGGCGTTCATCAATCAGTAATACCATCAAAACACACTCAGGATGATTGCTGGCGATACTTTGTGCGATGTTTTGCAGCAACATGGTTTTACCCGCTTTGGGTGGCGCAACGATCAAACCACGCTGCCCTTTACCAATTGGGGCGGCAAGATCAAGAACACGTGCAGTAATATCTTCCGTTGAACCATTACCACGTTCCATGATCATGCGCTCATTGGCATGCAAAGGTGTTAAGTTTTCAAAAAGAATTTTGTTGCGGGCGTTATCAGGCTTGTCGTCGTTAACCGTGTTCACTTTAAGCAGTGCAAAGTAACGTTCCCCTTCTTTAGGTGGACGAATTTTCCCAGCGATTGAGTCACCCGTTCGCAAGTTGAAACGGCGAATTTGGCTCGGTGATACATAAATATCGTCGGGGCCAGCTAAATATGAGCTGTCTGCACTGCGTAAGAAACCAAAGCCGTCTTGAAGGATTTCCAAAACACCGTCGCCAAAAATATCTTCGCCGCCTTTAGCATGAGCTTTTAAGATAGCGAAGATAATGTCTTGCTTGCGTAGACGCGCGAGGTTTTCAAGGCCTAGGCTCTCACCAAGTTTCACAAGATCAGACACAGGTCTGTTCTTCAGTTCTGTTAGATTCATTGTGGTGGATACTTGTTTAGTCAAAATAGGATCTATTTTCTAGTTAAGATGGATTTGGTCTCAGGATTGACCAAGAAGTGAACACTTGTTTAATTAACGTGCGATAAACTAGCACTAAATAACAGACTAGTCTAGAAAATGTTTTTTGCAAAATAAAACCGCACCTCATGTGCGGTTTTATACATTGCGCTAAACGTTCGCGTCCAAAAACTCTTTTAGCTGAGTTTTTGATAACGCACCGACTTTCGTCGCCGCCACACTGCCATCTTTAAATAGCAGCAGTGTTGGAATTCCACGGATACCAAATTTCGGCGGTGTCCCGGCATTGTGGTCGATATTTAATTTACCGATAGTGAGTTTGCCTTCATATTCGTCTGCGATTTCATCCAGAATTGGGGCGATCATTTTGCAAGGACCACACCATTCTGCCCAAAAATCAACCAGAACAGGGCCTGCAGCTTTGATCACATCGTTCTCAAAACTTTCATCAGAAAGCTGCAAAATTTTATCACTCATCTTCCACTCCAATGTGTTTTTTCTGAACTGGTTGCATACTAACCAGTAATTAGATGCTCTATTGGAATGTATTTACTTCCGTATTGCAAGTGTAAGCTGATATTCTATAGCAATGAAAAAGACACACATCACAGAGCAAAAGTTCGCCGACTTCGGTTTACACCCGCAAGTCATTGAAGGATTGGATAAAAAAGGGTTTGAATATTGCACCCCGATCCAAGCCTTGGCGTTGCCGGTCCTGCTCACCGGCCAAGACATTGCAGGCCAGGCCCAAACGGGCACTGGTAAAACCCTTGCGTTTCTTACTGCGACCTTTAATCACTTACTAACAACCCCTGAAGCGGAAGGACGAAAACCTAACCAGCCTCGGGCAATCATCATGGCCCCGACGCGTGAATTAGCGATTCAGATTTATCATGATGCAGAATCACTGATTGCCACCACGGGTATAAAAACCGCGCTAGCCTATGGTGGTGAAAGCTACGATAAGCAACTGACTAAAATTCAGCAAGGCGTCGATGTATTAATCGGTACCACTGGACGTATCATCGATTTCTATAAACAAAAAGCGTTCAACCTTAACCATATTCAAGCCGTCGTGTTGGACGAAGCCGATCGCATGTTTGATTTAGGCTTTATTAAAGATATCCGTTTCTTGTTCCGTCGCATGCCTGAACCGAAAGAACGCCTCAATATGCTCTTTTCTGCGACATTATCTTATCGCGTGCAAGAATTGGCCTTTGAACACATGCATAACCCTGAACATGTGGTCGTGGAAGCGACGCAAAAAACCGGTCACCGCATTAAAGAAGAGCTGTTCTACCCTTCAAATGAACATAAAATGGCACTTTTACAAACCATTATTGAAGAAGAATGGCCAGATAAAGCGATTGTTTTTGCTAATACGAAGCATCGCTGTGAACAAGTTTGGGGAAGTTTAGCCGCTGACGGACATCGTGTAGGGCTACTGACTGGTGATGTACCGCAGAAAAAACGTGAACGTATCTTAGAACAATTTACCCAAGGTGAATTGGATATTTTAGTGGCGACCGATGTCGCGGCTCGTGGCTTGCATATTCCCTTAGTCACGCATGTTTTTAACTATGATTTACCTGACGATAGCGAAGATTATGTCCACCGTATTGGCCGGACTGGTCGAGCGGGGGAAAGTGGTTCTTCGATCAGTTTTGCTTGTGAAGAGTACGCCGTCAATTTACCTGCGATTGAAGAGTATATTGAGCATAGCATCCCTGTATCTGAATATGATGCCAGCGCGCTGTTGACCGATTTACCCAAGCCGTTAACACTGCGTTCGTCACAACAGCGTCGTACCAATACTGCGGGTTCACGTTCAGGAAACCGAAAGCCTCAGCGTCGTCCACGAGCACCACGTCCAAAAAAGGATTCGTAACTAACCGATGAGTCAAAGTACTTCTTCACCATTGTATGCAGCTATCGATCTCGGATCAAACAGCTTTCATATGCTGGTTGTACGCCATATTGATGGCAGCGTACAAACGATGGCCAAAATTAAACGTAAAGTACGTTTAGCGGCAGGCTTGGATGAACATAATGTTCTCAGTCAGGATGCCATGCAGCGTGGCTGGGATTGTCTGAGCTTGTTTGCGGAACGATTACAAGACATTCCGGCGCAGCACATTCGTATCGTCGGTACTGCAACGTTACGTACCGCAACCAATGCAGAACAGTTCTTAGTCAAGGCGAATGCCATTTTAGGTCATCCCATCGAGGTCATTTCTGGTGAAGAAGAGGCGGCAACCATATACAAAGGCGTCGCACACACATCTGGTGGTGTGGGTCGTCGTTTGGTGGTTGATATTGGCGGAGCGAGTACAGAACTGATTATCGGTGAAGGGTTTGAAGCAAAAGCCTTAACCAGCCTGAAAATGGGTTGTGTGACTTGGTTGGAGCGTCATTTTAAAGATCGTCAACTGACGGCGATAAACTTTGACCATGCCATTCAAGCGGCCAAGCAGATGATGACTCCCATCTTAGAGGTCTATCGCCAATTGGGTTGGAATGTCTGCGTTGGGGCAAGTGGTACCGTGCAAGCGCTACAAGAAATCATGTTGGCTCAAGGCATGGATGAGGTCATTACGTTAGCGAAACTCCAACGTTTACAAAAACAGGCCATGTTAGCGGATCATCTTGAAGAGCTTGAAATAGAAGGCTTAACGCTTGAGAGGGCTTTAGTTTTCCCCAGTGGCTTGTCTATTTTAATTGCGATTTTTGAATCCTTAGACATTGAAGCAATGACATTAGCGGGTGGAGCACTACGTGAGGGGCTGGTCTACGAAATGGTGCAAGATCTCCGGCAAGAAGATATTCGCGCGCGCACAATTGCCAGTGTACAGAGCCGCTATCAAATCGATCAACATTATGCTGATCAAGTCGCTTCACTGGCTAGTCGGCTTTATCAGCAATGTGGTTCTGAACAATGGATTCCAGAGCCTCAAGCCGAGATGTTGTTACGCTCTGCTGCTCAGTTACATGAAATTGGTCTGGCCATTGATTTCAAAAAAGGCGGCGAACACAGTGCTTATCTACTGAAAAATTTAGACTTGCCAGGCTATACTCGTGCCCAAAAACACTATTTGGCAGAGCTAACCCGTCGTTATCGAGAGACTCTCTCTTCACTGCCCGAACAGCATGCGTTGTCTGCTACCAGTGCAAAACGTGTCTTACGTTTGTTGCGCCTTGCGATTTTGCTAAGCCATCGACGCAATCCAGCCTTAGAGCCGAAATTCGCTTTATGTGCCGATGAAGATAAGTTGACGCTAACTCTCGATGGGCAATGGTTACGTGATAATCCGCTCACTCATGCAGAACTGGAGTTGGAAGCTAACCGACAAACGGATATTGGCTGGCCACTCGCCATTGTAACCCACTCGCCATTGTAACCAAGTAACGCCCATCCAGCCCTTGCTATGCCAAGGGCTTATTCTCCTACTTGATTAAGCAAAGCCCTTAATTTGAGTGGTTTAACTGGTTTGGCCATAAAACTGAATCCGTTAGACTCTATTCCCTCCAGAATATCCGGATTACGATCAGCACTGATAATCACACCGAGAAACCCCTCTCCTAGTCGTAAACGGCATTGCTGTAATACTTCTAATCCTGTTCGACCGTTGTCGAGTCGGTAATCTGATAGAATGACATCCGGAATCCATTGATCATCGAGTGTTTTTAAACTAGATAACAGATCGGTAGACGTTTTTACCTCACAACCCCAGCGCTCAAGCAGATCACGCATCCCAATCAAAATATCGGCCTCATTATCCACACATAAAACCCGTAAATAACTCAGCTCAGAAACTGGGCTGCCCCCCAGCGAAGAAGGGATTATCTGCTCCGCTACACTCGCCCGCGCTAAGGTGATGGAAAAAACACTTCCTTTCTCCGGCCAAGAGCGCATGGAAATTTCATGACCCAATGCTTGGGCGATCCCTTTTGATATCGCCAATCCTAACCCTAACCCTTGATCGGAACGAATTTGTCCGCCTCGATTAAACTCTTCAAAAATCTCTTGCTGTTTATCTTCTTCAATCCCGATGCCGTTATCCCAAACATCAATGCGCACCTTGCCTTGCCTGCGCCTCACACCGAGTACCACTCGTCCTTTGGGATTATACCGAAACGCATTAGTTAAGAAGTTCTGAACAACTCGACGCAATAACTTGGGATCTGAACGCACATACAGTGATGAGGGAACCATATGAAATTCAATCGCTTGTTGCTTCGCTAACGCACTAAATTCGGCATCTAAATTCGTGAAAACATCCTTAATAGCGAAACTTTGCAGCTGAATATCTAATTTCCCCGATTCCAAACGAGAAATATCCAATAAATCACCAATCAAATCCTCAGCGGCACTTAATGCACTTTCAATATGATGAGCAAGCCGCTTCGACTCTTCTTCCTTCGCCACCTCAGATAAAGACGAGGCAAAGAGACGCGCAGCATTCAAGGGCTGCATGAGATCATGGCTGACTGCGGCTAAAAAACGAGATTTCGATTGAGACTCTCGTTCGGAGCGTTGCGTTGCTAATACCAACTGCTTGTTGAGTTTCTCTAGCTCACGCGTTCGCTCTAGCACTCGTTCTTCCAAATGCTCATTGGCTTCTTGTAAACTGCGTTCCACATTGCGAAAAACCGTAATATCGGTAAAGCTCATGACAAACCCGCCTCCCGGCATTGGGTTGCCTTGTACTTCAATCACCCGACCATCGGGACGCATCCGTGATGAGGTATGTCGTGAACCTTGTTCTAAATAGTAAACTCGCTTACGCACATGTTCTTCAGGATCACCCGGTCCACATAGCCCTTTTTCGGCATTATGGCGAATAATATCGGCAATCGGTCGCCCGACCTGAATCAGTCCTGCCGGAAAATCAAATAGTTCTAGATAACGCTGATTCCATGCCACTAGCCTTAACTGCTTATCAACGACCGCAATCCCTTGGCCGATATGCTCAATCGCACCTTGCAGTAATCCTCGGCTAAAGTCATACAGTTCAGAGGCCTCATCGACAATCGTCGCCACTTCTTCAAGCTGCATTTTCCGCCCTTGCAAGGCTGAGGTGAGTACTAACTTCGCCGATGAGGCTCCAAAAACACCTGCTAGCACTCGCTCAGTATGACGAATTAATCCAGAAGAGGCTTGCTGATTTGGCAGCAAGGTTTCTTGCTGTTGATGCCAATATTGCCCGAAGGCACTCCGTACCCTTGGTCGCCCGACAAAACGGGACGCTAACATTTCTAATTCAGCCACCGTTACCCGACTTTGATACAAACTCATATTCTCATTTTCAGGTAACGGCGTCCCAATAAAAGAGGCCGATTGCAAACGTTCACTCAAGCTAGAATGGGTAAAAAGCGACACCACCACATAGCACAACGCATTTAAACTGACACTCAATAGCATTCCCCAATCAATAGGACTCATACCAGCCGCCATTAAAGATTGAGGGGGTGTGATCACCCAAAGTAAAATATTACTGTCAGCATCTCCGGCCAGCATCTGAGTCGCGGTCATCAAGGTAATTAACCACAGTATGAATCCAACGGCTAAGCCAACATAAACGCCTTTACGATTGCCTTCCCGCCAATACATCCCTCCCAATAAGGCGGGGGCAAATTGGGTAATTGCAGAAAAAGAGAGAAAGCCAATCGCGGAAAGAGACGGAATACTATCCAGTGCAAGATAAAATCCCCATGCTCCCATCAACAATAACAAAATCAAGGTACGACGAATAATCACCAACAAGCCCGAAAAATGGCGATGGTTGCGATGTGTTAATCGCATACGACGCAGTAACAACGGCATCACCAAATCATTGGATACCATAATGGCAAGAGCAATGGTTGAAACAATCACCATACCAGAGGCAGCAGAGGTTCCCCCTAAAAAGGCCAACAATGCGATCTGCTCTGCGCCAACCTGCATGGGAATGCTCAACACTAAGGTATCTGGAGAGCCATTCGGTAACAAAATTTGTCCCACCCAAGCAATTGGCAGAACAAACACGCCCATTAATAAAAGATAAAGTGGAAACAACCAGCGAGCGGTGTGCAGATCTTGGGCTCGTTCATTTTCGACAATCATGGTATGAAATTGCCGAGGCAAACAAATAATGGCTAGCATCGTCAAAACAGTATGAACTAGGAGTGTCGGCCAATTGGGTGCTTGATAGGTTTGTTGCACATGACTTAGAAAATCAATGTCTTGCTTGCCAAAAATAAGCAAAACAATAAACACGCCTACCACTAAAAATGCGAATAGCTTAACGAGTGACTCAAAGGCGATCGCCATCATCATGCCACGGTGATGCTCCGTGTTATCGATATGTCGCGTGCCAAATAGCATGGTAAACAGCGCCAAAGCCAAGACCACAAACCAAGAGACATGATTGTCTTGATAGCCCAGTTCTGCATATAAATCAGGGGCAACCACATTAAGCCCCATGGTGATCCCACGCAGTTGCAACGCGATATAAGGTAAAATTCCTGCTACCGCAATCAAGGTAATGGCTACTGCTAACCCTTGCGATTTGCCATACCGCGCGCCAATAAAATCGGCGATAGAGGTAATGTGTTCTCGCTTAGCGATTAAGATCAACCGAGCTAGCATTCGCCAACCGAATAAGAAAACCAATATTGGCGCGAGATAAATGGGGAGAAAAGACCAAGGATTCTCACTGGCTTGGCCGACTGTTCCATAGAATGTCCAAGAGGTGCAATAAACAGCAATCGATAAACTATAAATCCAAGGCCGCCACTGAGCTAACCACTTAGCTTGCCTATCGCCATACCACGCGATTAAAAACAGTACGCCTAAATAAACCAGCGAAACTGGAATAACTAACCATCCTTGCATTATTTATCCTTGGGTAGTCGCCCCGATTGATAAGGAGGCTATTTTCTCAACTAGGAGGATTTAAGCGTCGACCACCATCACTTTAGAAAGTATGAGAAATGTCGTTTCTTTAGTTTAAGTTATAACCGAAAAAATGAATCCTCCGCAATACTTCGAACCAAGCATCACGGAGGATTGCGCTCTAAATCCAATAACATGAATATAAACGAGCGATTATGTCGATTAAAATTAACGTTTACGGTAGCGAACTAAACCAGCCAGGAACATGCCTCCTAAATAGAACAGTCCCATACTTCCACCTGAACTGGATGACAACTCCGGTTCGATTGGGGTCTTGCTCTTCACTTTCTGAGCAAATACATCAAACTCAGCGGCTGAGACAAAATCACCTACGCCCGATAACGCCTCAAATTTCAGATATTTCGCTTGATGTGGCGAAAATTGTAATTTTTGCACGCCATCACGCTGCTCAAAAGTACCTACCGACACTTCGGTGAAGTTCTGACCATCTTCAGACAAAGAGAGACGATAATCACCAATCGCGCCGTTTCCCGCACCAGGCCGTGCAACATAGCTAAAGCCACTGACCATAAAATCAGCGTTCAGATCGATGACAAAATGTTGCGGCGCTTTTTCTGAATCGTGTTCAGGAAACCATGGTGAATGATAAATACTATTCAAATCACCATCGAAAGCTTTTTCGATTTCAGAACCAGATTGCGCTTTAGGTTTTTCAATAAAGCGAATCGCCGTCCGATCAAACTCATTAAAGGTTGCTGTTTCTGGGCCGGTTAATTTTAAATTAGCCCAGTTGACACAATCTCCCGTCACGTCGTGATCGATATCATCAGCACGTAAAATAACCTGTTTGATGTTATACAAATCCAAATCCGGTTTCACTACCGCTGGGCCTTCTAGATCATATTCCCATACTTTAACACCGTCGGCGTAAACGCTCGCTTTAACTTTGTTGCCTTCAATTTTACAGCTGTCATCAATGCCGACATCCGCGGTTAAGCGCGTCCAAGTCCCATCCAGGCTAAAACTGACGTTTGCTGGTGCTTGCATACCAATACCGGACTGAAAATTCAATCCATTCATCTGCATTTCACTGCCCGTGACCGATGAGCCCACTTTGACCTCTCCTTCGATCGAGAGTTGCTCTTCGGTGAGTTCAATCGTTTGGGTTGGTGTGCGCTTTTTCGTTGCAATAATGTCAAACTCTCTTGCACTAACAAAGCCACCTGACGCTGCAACCACTTCAAATCGTAAATAACTCGCTTCAGTTTCTGAAAAATCCGCTATTTTTAACGCCTTTGTTTGTGGCCAAGTTCCTTCAGCAATAGGCTCTCCCCAGTTGCCATTCGTCGTCGATAGATAAAGACGGTATTGAGTAATGGTTCCATTACCTGCCAATTCGTCGGGTAAATAGGTAAAACCGGAAACGTTAAACGTGCCACCTAATTGAACAATAAAATCCATCGGAGCTTGTTCGGATGGTTCTGTCGGCTCCCATGGTGAGTGGTATAAGCTCGCCACATCACCATCTAATGCATTCACAAAAGGTGTTCCCGGTTCAGCTGGCATTGGTTTAACAATCTTGAGCAAACTTTTATCAAATTCCGTATGGTAGTTAGGCTGTGGATACGGTAGCGTTTCTGGCCATATTGCCGCTTCATCAATATCAAGCGTGACTTGCTGTTGCTCATGTACAGACTGTTTAGCAAGTTTAATATGCACTACACCATTTTTATCCGATGGGTCAAAGAACCACCCTTCAGCCACTTGTGCAAAGTCCTCTTGAGTCTGTTGTTGATTCAACACGAGGTGATTATGTTTAACTAACTGCGGAGCAATCAATGAACTCACTTGAAGGTGATAGCTTCGCTGATTAATTTGCCCATCATAAGGATGATGTATAACAGCCGGATCAATCGTGATCGTAATATCACCCGCAGTACCTATCTGAGGAGCTTGCACGCGAATCTGTGTTTCTGCGTAAGCATTCTGCTCTCGGTAAGCGCGAGTTTCGCCATCATCTTCATACAGAGTAAATTGGCTTTCACCGTGTGGGAAAACCTGCATGATCAAATGTGATTGATCTTGTAGTGCATCAGAACGCGCGCCTTGATACATCGGGATAATCGCACCAGCTCGAACTAACACAGGGATTCGATCAATCGTAACGGGATAGTATTCCAACACTTTTCCCCCATCTGGAACAGAGGTACGAGTCCCATCCCAGAAGTCTATCCATTCGCCTGCGGGTAAATAGAGTTGTTTATACCAACCATTGTTTTTTGCCATTGGCTCGTACACCGGAGCAACCAATAAAGACTCACCGTACATATATTGATATTTAAACGCTTCACTTTTCAAACGTGCATCATCAGGAAACTCCCAAGTCATGGCTCGAACGAGGGGCGCTCCCGATTGATCGGCTTGATAAGCATAATGATACATATAGGGCATAAGGGCAGACTTCAACATCAAATAATCCCGATTGATATCCCGATATGATTTGCCATTAAAATCACCATCATGCCACCAAGCATGCTTACGCTCTCCACGATCCCAACCTGACATAGAAATCAATACCGGAGTGAACGTTTTAAATTGGAGATCACGAGTAAAGGTTTCGGCACCCGAACCAAAAATACCATTAACATCTGAAGAGGCATAAGCTTGTCCCGATAATCCAGAACCGATAAATGTTGGAATATGCCAGCGTATATAATCCCAACTTGCCGCTTGATCGCCTGTCCAAGTGACACCATAGCGCTGTGTTCCTGCCCATCCCATGACCGTCCAAATCATGCCGCGCGTTGTTGAGTTTTCCATCAACCCTACATGAGCATCATGATTAGCGGCCAATGAATAAAGCTTTCCAGGGCCTGTCCAAGCAACATCCAATTTATACACTTTTACGCCATCACTCACTTCTTGACGAATTTGATCGAGCGATTTTTGTGTCCACAACCCGGTTTGGATTCCTAGCTGATCTAGCTCATTCACCGTACCCGCTAGATCAGAATATCCACACCCATAACCATCATTCGGTAAAATCCAACCCACCGGCATGTCGTGGTTTTTATAAGGTATTGCGACTTGATCCACCACATCTCTTGTATTTCCTGGCGAATCAGGCCAACCGGAAGGGTAAGCACCATTTTTATTTTGATAACAATCCGCATCGCCCAAATAATAAGCCCAGCGAGCCATCAAATGTGGACGTCCAGTTAATTTTGTATAGTGATCAACCAGCTCATGAGGTGTCTCCCCAACAAAATAGTAGGCATCAAAACGGTTTTCATTATAAGAAGATACCGCTTGATCAATATTGCGGAAATCATGTGCACCGTTGCGCCAAGTATGGCGTAATACCCCATATCCTTTATCTGAGAGATAAAAAGGAGCAGGACTTGGACGATCAAATTCTTCCCAGCCACCGGAATAGGAGGCTTTGAGAATTTTGCCATTAAATTCAAACTCTCCGTTTTGCTGCCCTCCACCGTAAAAATGTTCATCCTCACTGCTGGATAACGTTTGTACCGTTTTCACACTGCTGTTATAAAACTTGAGTTCACTTTGGTCAAAACCATCCACCGAAGCACCTAGATCGATCGGCTGCAATTCTCTCCACAGCAGGGTTGTATTATCGGATTTGTATAAAGCAAAGGTTAACGGCGCATGGTAAACACGTAACGCAAGAGCATCAGTTGTGATGAGATGGTATTCGCCTTGTTGTGAAACATTGATCGCGACATCACCTTGTTGGTCATTAATAACAATGTTAGGCAACGCCTCTGCATTAAAATCACTGCTATCACATTTAAAATTACCACACTGATCGTTGACTGCATCCGTTTTGACATCAGTAAAAATATCATTATGACTGGCTTGTAAACGAAACACGTGACTATTAATAAAATCAATTTTTACATGTTGATTATCAATGGTCTGCAAAAAAACAGATTGTCCATCCTGCGTGATGCTATCTAGATTAAGATGACCAAGTGGCTCGGCTAAGGCATTAACCGACCACGATGAATATATTGCTGCTGTTAATAATATGGGTATCACTTTCAGACGAAAAGCCAAAGGCTTCGTTTTATTTCTATTCATAGTAAAACCTTATTTATTATGGATTAAACCTTAATAATACAGCCAATAAAAAGAAATCAAAGACTTGATGTCACAAATGAAAACATAACAAAAACAAAAAGAAAACGAATTGAAAAAAATTGAACCAATTTAAAGGTTTTATTGCAAATGAGATATAATTTTCATTATTTAATTTCTATTTAAAATAAAAAAACCACCTATAAAATAGGTGGTAAACATTGCGAACAATGTAACGCTTTATCCAGTCTTGGCAAACATAGGGGGGAGACCTGAGCTGAAGACAAAGCAAAAAAAAATTATTATAAAATCAGGTTAAATTCTATTTGCGCTACCACAAACGTTAATTTTACTAATGACGACCTCTTTCATTGCCTGCATACCAGGAACTAAATATTGCCGAGGATCATTCGCATCAGGATGGCTAGACAAATAGTCTTTCATGGCATCTGAAAAAGCAATTTTCAATTCAGTCGCCACATTCACTTTACAAACTCCCAGTTCAATACAATGACGTACATCTTCATCAGAAATACCCGATGCACCATGCAAAACAAGCGGAATATCAACACACTGACGAATTGCAGCTAACCTTTCAAAATCCAGTTTAGGTTCTGCTTTATATAAACCATGAGCCGTACCAATAGCAACCGCAAGAGAATCAATCCCCGTACGCAGAACAAACTCCTTCGCTGAACTTGGATCGGTTAATTGTGCATTGGCTTCATCGACAATAAGATCATCTTCCTGCCCCCCAAGCAGTCCCAGCTCGGCCTCAACGGAGACACCGTGACGATGACACATGTCAACTACCGCTTTAACGGTTTTAATATTTTCGTCAAAAGGAGAATGAGAGGCATCGATCATGGCAGAACGAATTCCAGCATGAATTTTTTCTTCAATATCGGTAATACTTTCATGGTGATCCAGATGTAATACCAACGGTAGTTTATGCTTTTTAGCCGCAGCTTTACAAATAGAAACCAAGTAATCAACACCGGCATGTTTATAAGTTCCCGGCGTACCGGCCAAAATAACTGGAGAACGCATTTCAGCAGCAGTCTCAACAATTACTTGTATCGTTTCTAAATTATGAACATTAAATGCAGGAACTGCATAGTTATTTCTCTGGGCATCTTTTAACATTTCATGTGAAGATATTAGGTACATAAGGTCTCCTATGGCGTGTAATAACGCCACTCAAATAATATATTATTTATGGTTAATTAAAGTTTATTTAAATAATCTTTTTGATTATTAATATTTTTACTCTGTCATTGTTGATTCACAGCACCATACTTTATTCCCATTCACCCAGGTTTCTTTTAATTCAAGCGCTGGGTTAACGCATAAAAAATTAGCTTTTTTACCGACAGCGATGGAACCATATTTATCCTCGAAACCCAATAAACGAGCCGGAAATAAACTGGCTGATTCAATCGCATGTTTTAATTCCACACCCGCCATGGTTGATAAATTCTTCACCCCTTGGAATAACGCTAAAGTACTCCCTGCTAATCCCCCTTCTTGGGTGGTCACAATGCCGCTTTGCATACGGACCGCATTACCGCCCAAGAAATACTCACCATCAGGTTGGCCAGTTGCACGCATGGCATCGCTGATCAGCACTAAACGTTCTGCGGCACAACTGACACAAATTTTCATTGCTGCTGGATGAACATGATGGCCATCTGCAATCAACTCAATATAAGCTCGTGAGTCACTGAGCCCAGCTCCTACCACACCGGGTTCTCGATGATGAAGGCCACTCATCCCGTTGTAGCAATGGACAATGCCATCTGCACCGGCCTCAAATGCCGAGTTTGCTTGAGCGTAACTCGCATTGGTATGTGCCAACATCACGTTGACTTCTCGCTGTTTCAAATGACGAATGGCGTGGCATGCATTCTTTTTTTCTGGTGCTAACGCAACCGCTTTTAATGTGTCTCGACTGACTGCGATCAGATGATCCAGTTCTTGTGTGTCCAACTCACGGAATAAACTGGCATCATGAGCACCTTTATGCCGCTCGGTAAAATAAGGGCCTTCTAAATAACTGCCTAAAATCGTCGCCCCAGGAACACCTTGCACCATGGCTTCAGCCACATTAATCAAAGCACGTTCAATATGTGGTAGCTGATCGGTAACCGTGGTTGCGAGAAAAGCGCCAACGCCTTGACTCGCTAAATGTTGTGATAATTGGGTTAATGATTCGAGCGTGCCGTCCATCACATCGACACCAGCGCCACCATGCACGTGTGAGTCAACCAGTGCGGGTAACATCACTTCCACTTGCATCATGGTGGATATATCGTCTTCGGGCTGCTTAGGCCGAATTTGCGTAAAACACTCATCTTCGATGCTAATAATGTAATCTTGCTGCCATCCTTGCTCGGTAAGAATCTGTTTTACATTAATTTTCACTTTATTCGCTCCTCGACATATCACAAAAGCATTCGGTTAAATGCCTTCACATGCCGTTTCGGTCTGTGATTGTTTGGCCAACTCATCAAATAAACATGTCATTCCACGGTGGCCACATAACAAGGCTTGTTCTCTAAACTCGGTAATGTTGAGTTCGTCACGCTCCAACATCATCTCTAAAATTAATTGCAGGTTAGCCCCTGTAATGACTTCTATATTACCGTGCTCTAAAGCAAGGGTTGACGCGATACGAAATGGACTGCCACCCAATAAGTCGGTAATAAATACCAGCCCATCTTGTGTACCAACATTCTCCATTGCGGCTCGAAATTGTGCTTCCAGTTGTTGGGTTGTTGATTCCGGAGGGAAATCAATCGCTACACATTGCTCTTGTACCCCAATCACTTGGTGCATGGCTTTTTCCATACCTGAGGCAAATGCACCATGGCCGGAAATAATCACACTCAACATCTTCTTTTCCTCTTCTATTAAAGAGGGGGATCCAGCTGACTTAAAGCATAAGCGAAGTCATCGATTATCCAACACTCATGGCAACACCAAGTCAATTGGCTGGTACGTTGATCCCTTTAAGGATTCACGCCCCCTCTGATTGGCCGTTTTCTCTCTCGGTTAAAGCGTTATAAGAAACCGATAAAACGACCCGCAACCGCCATCACAACCGTAACCACAATCAGTTTAATTGGGCTCCAACCACGTTTAACTAGGGTATACATTAGCAAGGTATACACTAATGGAAGGAATGCGGGCATCAGCTTATCAATCACATCCGCTTGCAACTTAACGACCGCATCACCGGCATTAATTTCTAGCGTAGTAGAAAGACGTACATACGTCGCGACCAGTGCCCCAATGACCGTCATCCCCACAATGGAAGCCGCATGACCGACTTTTTTGGTATTGGCTTTAATCATCGGTATCGCTGCCACGCCCATTCGGTAAGCATAATGAGCCAAACCAAAGCGAAGGCCGAAATGGACCACGTTAAATAAGCAGAAGAAAACCACGGCTCCGAGAATCGAGCCTTGCAATGCGAGATCGGCACCAATCCCGCCACAAATGGGCAGTAAAGTAAGCCAGAACATGGCATCACCAATTCCTCCCATAGGAGCACCAACCGCAATTTTAGTGCTTTGGATACTATTCACATTCTGCTTTGAACGCTCCATCGCCAAAATAATGCCCATCACAAACGTAACTAAGAATGGGTGTGTATTAAAAAAGCCCATATGCCCACGCATTGACTTGGATAGGTCACTTTTATTGGTATGAATTTTTTCTAATGCCGGTAATAACCCATACAGCCATCCCGCAGCTTGCATACGCTCAAAGTTAAATGAAGCTTGTAATAGCAGTGAACGCCATGCCATTCGGTTAATGTCTGATTTGGTTAACTCAGTACCAATCGATTTATCACTGTATTCATCTTGTGGGACGTCAGGCGTTTGGTTGACATCGATATTGTGATTAGATCCCATCTTCAAATTCCTCTTGTTTAGTCGCAACAACAGCGGTGTCTGTTCCTTTTTTCATAAAATCAATCAATGCCATCGCCAGTGCTGCAGCGGCAATCGCTAACACAGGGAGTTCAAGCCAAGCTGCCGCGACGAATCCAAGAATAAAATAAGGAATGTAGGCATTTTTCATCATGATTTTCATCAGAACCGCAAAACCAATCGCTGGCATGATGCCACCCGCAACCCCTAAACCGTCGATCAAGGTTTTAGGTAGGGCTTCAACAGCCACCTTGGCGTGTTCTGCACCCAAATAGATTGGAAGAAAAGCCCATAAGAAATAAAAGGTACCCAATACCAGTAGCGCAAAATAGTTGACGCGTTCAATGCCTTTAGTGTCGGCGTTATCTGCCATTTGGTCACATTTAGACATCATTGGTGCCATCACAGAGAATAAGAAAGTAATCCCCATTTGTACGGCAACCGCAAAAGGTACCGCGACCCCAACCGCGACATCAGCGGGCACGCCGGAACTGATAGAAAATGTCGTCCCAACAATCGTCCCAATAATAACATTGGGTGGCTGAGCCCCCGCTAACGGGGCTAACCCCATCCAAACTAGCTCTAATGTTCCGCCCACTAATATCCCCGTTGGTAAATCGCCCAAAATCAAGCCAACTAAAGGGCCTAATACCACAGGTCTATGAAAGTGAGTTAAACCGTTAAAGAGATCTAATCCAGCGAAAAATGCCAGTATTCCCAGCATTAACGCTTGTATGAATCCTATTTCCATCTTTCAGTTCCTTTCTTAATTAAAGTAATTCAAAAACATCCGTAGCAGATTCGGTAGGGACTCCCTGCACACGGCATTTCACGTTATGTTTTTTTAATTGTTCAAAGCTTTCAATATCTTGTGCATTGACGGAAACGGTTTTATGAATTTGTTTTTTTCCATCCACGTAATGCATATTGCCAATATTAATGTCTTGAATTGGCACTCCGCCTTCAACCATCCTTAAAAAATCAGACGGTGTTTTAGCGACTAACAAAATTTTCTGGCGATCAGCGGCTTTGTGAATATTGTCGATGACTTTTTGAATACTCCAGAAACGAATCGCAATGCCTTCGGCAATCACCATTTCCATTAAATTTTGTTGGATGGTGTCCTCGGCAACGTCATCATTAGCCACAACGATGATATTTGCATCGACAAACCCAACCCATTGCACGCCCACTTGACCGTGCACCAAACGTTCATCAATGCGACTTAATACGATATTTGGCATTGTTTATTCCTTTTTAACGGTTGAACGGATAAATATTAACGCCCTGTACCACACGATTGACTTCCCCACTTGGGCAAGGATTATCTGGGCCAATCTCGAGATCAAACGAGCGAGTAAATGCATAAATCTGGGCAAACAATAAGAATGGGAAAGCCAGTGCCGCATCATCTGCATCGGCAAAATGCGGAATTTGAAAATAATCGCCTTCGGCAATCATGGCATCAACTTCAGTGGTTAACGCCACCACTTTCAGAGCTTTATTTTCCGCTCGTAACTCCCTCAAGAGATCACGATCATATTGGCGGGTATAAGGGTCATTAGAGATAAAAATAAAGATTATACTGGCATCATCGACAACCGATTTAGGGCCATGACGAAAACCTACCGGGGAGTCAAACGTGACAGAAAGCTTACCCGCCGTTAATTCAAGTAACTTTAATGCCGCTTCTTGCGCGACCCCTTGCAAGCTGCCACTGCCTAAGTAAATAATTTTATTGGCGTCTAAACGAGCCAATGCGGTAATACTAGCTAACTGGCCAGTCAAAATGGCACGGCACGCCTGTTCTATCGCGTTAAACCGTTCTTCATTAAACTGCTGGGGAAGCAAGGCATGTAAACAAGCAGCCATCATACTCGTTAGGCTACTGGTCATCGCAAAGCCTAAATCATTCGTTTCAGGTGGCATTAATAAGGCAAAACTCCTTACATCTTCGCTGGCTCGTAAATACAAGTTACCTTGCTCATTACACGTAATCACCAAATGATAACAGGTATCAAGCACTTGGCTGGCAAGCTCAACCGCAGCAACGCTTTCTGGGCTATTACCAGAACGAGCAAACGAAATCAGCAAGGTGGGACAGTTTTCCGCAAAATACTCTTCAGGATCAGCCACAATATCGGTGGTTGCGATTGCATCAATTCGACGCTTTAATTTTCCTGATAAATAAGGCGCAAGAGCGCGTCCAGCAAAGGCAGAACTGCCCGCTCCCGTGAGCACAATTCTTCCATTCGGATAAGAAAAAAAGGTGTTCATAAAATCGTTGATGCTCGCTTGCAAAGGCATTAATCCTTGTAACGTTCTTTGCCAAGCATCAGGCTGTTGTGTAATTTCTTTAGCGGTTGCTAATCCATTTTTATGCGCTAATTGTTGTTGAGAAATATTTAAATACATAAGGTTAGCCTTCTATTTATCACGGCAAGCGGCAGCATATAACGCCACCACTTCACCAATTTTGTTAACAATGATTGCCTTGGGATCCGATGTGAGCCGACCTTCACGGATCGCTTGAAACTGAATGGGTAAATATTGGCTGATTAACGGCAGAGGAATAGGATGATCTTGTAAGTTGTGTAATAGCACAGCTAAGCCGTCATTGACCTTTTGATCAGGCCAGTAGTAGCGAATGCGATCAGAAAAACTAAAGCTACGGGCTAAACGCTGAGTTTCGCTGTCTCCTTCGTAATACCCCTGCCAATATTTAGGCTCAGCATGCATCGCCCCTTCAAGTACTTGTCGTAATCCAGAGCAATGTCTCGCTGGAATTAATTCTTCTTCAATGCATGAGAGGGAAAATAAAGCCTCACGCAAAGCAAAGGTTAACGCGGGCCCAACTTTTAAAATCGCAAAATGATCGCGAACTAATGCTTTATAAGCCTGTGCGGTTTGATAATCGGTCGAATGAGCTTCAAACACCAAATGAGGATAACGTTCAACGACTTTACTCAGCGCTTGTGCTTTCTCTGGGCAATAATCAATAATGCCTTGATGATCAAACTCAACACCAGGTTGTACTACAAGGCCAATAACGCGTGACCAAATGTCTGCTAACCCTTGCTCAACAAAGGCAGAATAATGCGTTTCGATCGTGTTAATCGCCGCTTGAGGTTGAGTGACTTGTACGCTGCTTAGCGTTTCTGTTGCGCCACCAGGAACAGGAACTTCGGTGCCGATCACATAAACCAATGTGGAGTGGCCAAAAATACGACCCGCGGTTTTTTCTGCCACGAGAGCCAGTTTCGCTGCACGTTGTGCCACCGTTTCATCACTCAAGGGTACGGCATCACCCAAACAGCTCATGCTGCAATCTAAGTGAATTTTTTGAAATCCTGCAGAGACATAAGCCACAATTTGATCTTCAGCGAATTTCATCGCCGTATCTGCATCTAAATGCTGCCAACGATTGGGGCCTAAATGGTCGCCCCCCAACACGATACGTGACATGGGAAAGTGAGCCGATTCAGCTAACCGTTCAACCAAAGCACAGAAATCATTAGGTTGCATCCCTGTATAGCCACCAAATTGATCCACTTGGTTTGATGTTGCCTCAATTAAGAGCACGCTATTATCTAATTTTGCTTGCTCAATAGCGGCTTCGATAACCAGTGGATGTGCCGAGCAGACCGAATAAATGCCAACGGGACGCCCTTCTTTATGTTGTTTAATGATTTCTACAAGATGATTCATTCTTTCTCTTCGCTTCATTTTATCGCTTGAGTAAACTATAAAACAAAGGGAAACGAAACAAAACAAAACAAAAGAATAATTTAGAAGTGCGTCGCAAAAACAAAACGAAACCAAAGGTTACAATCACACACAGTGAAACAAAAAAGACAGATAAAACAAAAGATAACAGCACAAAAAGAAATAAAGTGAAAGTTTATTTCTTTCTATTTCTATTCGTAATGAAGATGGCTATAATCCAATTTCGTCTAAATCAGAAGGTAGATAAAGTGAAAAATACCAGTAAACGACGTGAGCATACGATTGCATTACTTAAAAAAAATGGCAGTGTGCAGGTCACTGAACTCAGCCAACAATTTGGTGTTTCAACTGTCACCATAAGAAATGATTTGGCAGCATTGGAAAAGCAAGGAATCGCAACGAGAGCTTATGGTGGTGCTTACCTTCAAGACAATGACATTCGGCCATATGAGCACTCAGTTGAAGATAAAAATCAACTCAATAAAACCTTGAAGGAAAAAATCGCCGCAGCGGCCGTTAGTCTGATTGAAGACGGAGATACCCTGATCCTTGACTCGGGCACCACAACCCACTGTATTGCAGAGGCACTAAGACACGCCAATGATTTAGTGGTTCTGACGAATGGCTTAAATATTGCCAATGCACTTTTTCCAGCAGAAGGCGTTGAGGTGTTAGTCATTGGCGGAAAGTTACGCCGAAAATCCATGTCATTTTACGGCGAACAAAATGATGGCGTGTTAGAGAACTATCACTTTAATAAATTATTTCTTGGGGTGGATGGGTTTAACCTAGAAAAAGGCATTACTACACATAATGAAAATGAAGCAAGACTGAACCGGAAAATGTGCGATATTGCCGATGAAGTGATTGCTGTTACCGATTCATCAAAATTCGGTAAAGTCAGTCTGCATAAAATTCTAGAAACCACACGAGTTGATAAAGTGATCACCGATCACGGGATTCCCGAGGAATATTTACAAGGCTTGAAGCGTCTAGGGATCAGTGTAATTTTAGTCGACGACTGAACGACGTTCGACGATCACAATCTGATTGATCTTACCGCCGATGGTAACTTATCAAGACAAAAAACCTCTCGTAACTGAGAGGCTTTTTCATGAACATTCAACACACAGAACTCAATCCATTAAGATCAATGTTGCGCTTCTGGCTCTACCTTTGACTCAGCCACCGGATCTGTTTGCGCTTGTGGTAATTCAACCTTAATAAATAAAGCCAAAACGCCCATCAACGCCATCGCCCAGAAAACAGCCGCACCCCAATGTTCATATCCCCATCCGCTGAGCGTTGTCATTGCCGCAATCACCGCACCAAGAGGAATCGCATTGTAAAGTGCCTGCAATGCCACCATTTTATTTTGTGGCGCATGCTGAATGTATTGAATGGCCGCAATATGTGCCATAGCAAAGGTGACGCCATGCAGTAATTGAATCGCAACTAAAGCCACAATCATCGTGGTCGAGGCCGTCAATCCCCAACGGATGATCACCCCAATGGCAGCGACCATAAAGAGTGAACGTAAACTCCAGCCAGCAAACATCCGTTTACTCAAGGCAAAGACTAACACTTCAGCAACCACCCCCAAGCTCCACAGGTAACCGATGATCGCCTCAGAGTGTCCCGCCTCTTTCCAATAAATCGCACTAAAACTGTAATAAGCAGCATGGCTTCCCTGAATCAATGCCACCAACACTAAAAACTTAATAACCGGTAATTCACGTAGCAGTTCTGAGAGTTTCGGTCTAACCGCATAGGCTTCACTCTCGGTGACTGGCAATGGTGTTGGATTACGTAAACTAATCAGTAGCGCCACCGCCACGCCAAATAAGGCGGTATACAAAATCATCGGAGTGCCATACAACGCAACAAGATAACCAACGACTGTTGAACCCGCAATAAAGGCCACCGACCCCCATAAACGTGTCCGTCCATAATCCAACAAATTGTGTTTTGCGTAGTAGTTCGCCATCGCGTCAGACAGTGGCACCACAGGGCCACAGCAAAGGTTAAACAAGATCGTCGCTAATGCCATTAACCAAAAACTGCCCCCAGTAAAAAAGTGGAAAGCAATAAACAGGACAGCTGCCAAGCTTAACCACCGTAAGGCCGGTAATAGATGCTCAACTTTATGAACGCGTGGGGTAATCACTAAATTAGCAACACAGCGTGTCGCAAAACCGATACCGACTAACAAACCAATATCAGTTGCCGAGACACCTTGATCTGCAAACCAAAGCGCCCAAAATGGTAAATACACCCCATACGCAAAAAAGAAACCAACAAAATATTGGGATATCCACCCAAACGGAGAGGGGTTAAACATACTACATCCTAGAAAATCAATAACCAGTGAATCATCAGTGGTACTTACAAAGGTCGCTATTATGCAATGACTCCCTTTAACTAAAAAGGGAACTTTCACTTAAAATCTTATTTCCCTGATCTGCTAAGTCGATAAGGACTATACCCAAACAACTTGCAGTTGCAGGGAGGTGGCAAGTGAGTGACAAATTTGTCTGGAACAAATTTGAATAGCCGTAGGCTGGCCTTGGGTGAAAGTCACGGATAGCTCTCATCATCCCCATCAGCATAGGCAAGCTATGTGATTGGGGTGAACGAACGTAGCCAACACACTGCCGCTTCAAGTAGGAAGGGTATAGACCAAAGTCGTCTGGCGAGAGACAAAAAATTAGCCACACTTAATCCAGTGTTCTCGTTGCGGTGAAAACCATGCCAGAAAAATTCAATATGCACTCGCCTCCGTTTGATCGACTCACGGAACCTCAGCAACAACTGCTCCGCCGTTCATTAGATATCGCCTACTACCGTGAGCGGGATATTTTGATTCAAAGTGGCCAAACGTGTCAGCAACTCTGGATTTTGATTAAAGGCACCGTCGAAGAACGCTCTGCCGATGGTCGAGAGATTTATGCCCATTACGCTAACGACGATATGTTTGATGTACGTGCCCTGTTCGAGCCGCACGCCAAACACCATTATGTGGCCTTAGAAGATACCTTGAGCTATCTATTACCCAAAACGATATTTTTAACCTTATATCGAGAAAATGGTCAATTTGCGGCTTACTTCGATAATAACCTCGCTAAACGACAAGCCCTCATTGAAGCTGCCCAGCAACAAAAAAATATCGCTGAATTTATCCTCACCAAGATAGAGCCTTCGCTCTATCTTCCCCCAACATTACTCAAACCAGAAGACTCTTTACAAGCGGTAACACAACTCATGAGAGAGCAGAGTATTGATGCCGCTTTTGTCGAATTAGCCCCCGATGATCCACGTTTAACCCAGCAGAATATTCCGCCTTATGCCATTATCACCAGAACCAATTTATTGCACGCGATTGCGCTAGACCATTATCCGCTTGATACCCCTGTGGCTCAAATAGCCACCTTTCCCGTGTTACATATTGAACAAGGTGACTTTCTGTTTAATGCCATGGTGATGATGACTCGCCATAAGGTCAAACGTTTAATGGTCTGCGATGGACATCGTGCGGTGGGGTTGCTATCGATGCTGCAGATCTTAAGTACCTTTTCGACCCACTCTCATGTCTTAACACTCGCGATTGCCAGAGCTTCTAGCATCGATGAGTTAGCTCTCGCCGCCAATAAACAACGACAACTGGTGGACAACTTACTCAGCCGCGGGGTTCGTACTCGTTTTGTGATGGAATTGATTGCGGCGGTCAATGAACAAATTATCGAAAAAGCCTTTACTCTCGTGGTTCCACCAGCGCTGCATGATCACTGCTGCTTTGTCGTACTTGGCTCAGAAGGACGTGCGGAACAAATACTCAAAACCGATCAAGATAATGCCTTGATCATCAAAGATGGCTTTGAATGGCATTCATTTTCACCGGTGTTAGAGACGTTAACCCACACCTTGTTACAACTTGGCTATCCACTTTGTCCCGGTCAAGTGATGGTAAACAATCCCGAATGGGTAAAATCGCAAGCAGCATGGAAAAAGACCCTCACCGATTGGGTGAAAAACGCGCATCCCGAGCACGTAATGAAGCTCGCCATCATGGCCGATGCTCATGCTGTCGCCGGCAATCAACAGCTATTATCGCCGATCAAACAACACCTCAGCCAATTAATGGCCCATCAAGAATTGATTTTAACGGAATTTACCCGCCCCGCACTTAACTTCTCGGTGCCACTGACATTATTTGGGCAGGTCAAAAGTGGCAAATCTGGGTTAGATATTAAACAAGGCGGCATTTTTCCAATCGTCCATGGTATTCGTGCGCTCAGTTTAGAATATGCCATCACCTGTAATAACACTTTCCAACGTATCGAAGCCTTGGTCAAACAACAAATATTAGAAAAAGAAACGGGAGATAACCTCAGTGAAGCCCTCAAGTTATTTTTTAAACTGCGCCTCGCTCAACAGCTCGATAATCAACATAACCATAACCAGCTTGACTTAAAACAGCTAGAACGAGCCGAGCGTGATCTGCTACGCCACAGTTTGCATGTGGTAAAAAAATTTAAACAATGGTTAGGCTACCATTACCAAATTAGAGATTAAATAACGATGAATCGGCTTATGCGATATTATTGGTTTCGTAAGTTAAAGGGCTCGCCATATCAAGCGCTTTTTGCTCCCTGTCAACAACAAGAGCTGGTCTCTCTGGACTGTGAAACCACGAGCTTAGATCCTAAACGAGCAGAACTTGTCACCATCGCGGCCACTAAAATCATCGGGAATCGTATTTTAACCAGTCAGCCCTTCGAAGTCCGCTTGCAAGCACCACTATCTTTAGATTCTCAATCAGTCCGCATTCATCGCCTGCGCCATCAAGATCTGGTTTATGGCCTCACAGAACGAGAAGCCTTGCTCCAGCTGATCGAATTTATGGGGAATCGCCCATTAGTGGGATATCACATCCGCTATGATAAAACGATTCTTGATCGCGCATGTCGTCAACAGCTTGGCTTTCCATTACCCAACCGATTAATCGAAGTTAGCCAACTTTATCAGGATAAATTAGAGCAGCAATTACCCAATGCTTATTTTGATCTGAGCTTAGCGGCCATCTGCCATCATCTCGACCTCCCTTTACATAACAAACACGATGCTCTGCAAGATGCGATTGCCGCTGCACTGGTATTTGTTCGTTTAACCAACGGCGATCTTCCCCGTTTAAGCTCTCCCTATCAACACATCGCTTAATTCGATACCAAACGTCTCATACTTCATCCTAAAGTCTAATTGTAGAAATTGTGCCTGTGGCTAACAGTTATAGGTATCGACCCAGCCCACTCGAAGTTATCGCTTCCAGTCAAAAATGGGGTCATTAATTTCCTCAGTGATGTTTAAAACCGGCACTGAAATGGAAATTTGTCGTATTCACAAGGAGAATAACAATGAGTGATGCCTATATCTATCCGGTCAAAGACCATATTAAAGCCCATACTCATGCTGACAACGAGACGTACCTAACCATGTATCAACAGTCCGTGAACGATCCAGAAAGCTTTTGGAGTGAGCATGGTAAAATGGTTGATTGGATAAAACCTTTTCATCAAGTCAAGCACACCTCATTTGATACTGGCCATGTGGATATACGCTGGTTTGAAGATGGTACTCTGAACGTTTCTGCCAACTGTTTGGATCGTCACTTGGCAGAAAAAGGCGATCAAATCGCGATCATTTGGGAAGGGGATGATCCGGAAGATGATAAGACATTAACCTACCGTGAACTGCATCAGCAAGTATGTCGTTTTTCAAATGCCCTAAAAGAACAAGGCGTTGGTAAGGGCGATGTCGTCTGCCTCTACATGCCGATGGTACCAGAAGCCGCGGTTGCCATGCTGGCTTGTACCCGTATTGGTGCCGTTCACACCGTAGTATTCGGTGGATTCTCTCCTGAAGCCTTGTCTGGGCGCATTATTGATTCGAATGCGAGTGTCGTGATTACCGCCGACGAAGGCATTCGTGCTGGCCGACCGGTTCCGCTCAAAAAAAACGTCGATGAAGCCTTAACCAATCCTGAAATCAAAAGTATTAACAAGGTCATCGTCTTGCAACGAACAGGCGGCCATGTTGAGTGGCATAACCACCGAGATGTATGGTGGCATGATGCCATTGCCCATGTCTCCGATGACTGTCCAGCAGAAGAAATGCGTGCCGAAGATCCACTCTTTATTCTTTACACCTCCGGTTCAACGGGCAAACCCAAAGGAGTATTGCACACCACTGGCGGCTATTTAGTTTATGCAACCATGACGTTTAAATACGTGTTTGACTATCAACCACAAGAAGTGTTTTGGTGTACTGCAGATGTCGGTTGGATCACCGGGCATAGCTACCTAATTTACGGCCCACTCGCCAATGGTGCAAAAACCATTTTATTTGAAGGTGTGCCAAATTATCCAGATACCAACCGTATGAGCCAAGTCATTGATAAACATCAAGTCAACATTCTCTATACTGCACCAACAGCGATTCGCGCCTTAATGGCGAAAGGGCATGAAGCCATCAAAGACACCCATCGCAGCAGCTTACGCATTATGGGATCGGTTGGCGAACCAATAAATCCAGAAGCTTGGGAGTGGTATTACAAAACGATTGGCGAGCAAAAGTCCCCGATTGTTGATACCTGGTGGCAAACAGAGACTGGAGGCATATTAATCAGCCCGTTACCCGGCGCAACCGCATTGAAACCCGGTTCAGCAACTCGACCTTTCTTTGGTGTTCAGCCAGCGTTAGTGGATAACATGGGTAATATTATTGACGGCGCAGCAGAAGGAAACTTAGTCATTCTCGACTCTTGGCCGGGGCAAATGCGCAGCGTCTATGGTGATCACGATCGATTCGAACAAACCTATTTTTCTACCTTTAAAGGGATGTATTTTACGGGTGATGGCGCACGTCGCGATGAAGATGGTTATTACTGGATAACTGGACGCGTAGATGATGTGCTCAACGTTTCTGGCCACCGAATGGGCACAGCGGAAATTGAATCCGCCTTGGTTGCATTCGATAAAATTGCCGAAGCCGCCATTGTTGGTGTCCCACATGATATTAAGGGACAAGCGATTTATGCCTATATCACCCTAAATGATGGCGTCTACCCTAGCGCGGAATTACATAAAGAAGTCAAAGACTGGGTACGAAAAGAGATAGGCCCAATTGCTACCCCTGATGTTCTGCATTGGACCGACGCACTCCCCAAAACCCGTTCAGGCAAAATCATGCGCCGTATTTTGCGTAAAATCGCCACAGGTGATACCAGTAACCTGGGCGATACCTCCACACTGGCGGATCCAAGCGTGGTCGACAAGTTGATCGCCGAAAAAGCACTACTGTAGAACAGTAAGCTAGGGTTTTAGGTCCTAGGTTTTAAGTCCTAGGTTCTAGGTTTTAAGTCCTAGGTCCTAGATCCTAGGTTCTAGGTTTTAGGTTCTAGGTTTTAAGTCCTAGGTCCTAGGTTCTAGGACCTGGTTTTCGCTTTTCCTAGGATCTGCTTTCCTCTAGGCCTCTCCTTTTCTAGCACCGTTTTTAGCTAAGATCCGATCAGCTTCAGCCAACCACATTCGTTCAAAAAACCACCCAACCGAGTCATTAGACCAGTAAATTGCTGCCATTTGCGATGAATTAGCTATAATCATGGTCAATTTAATAAAAACAGTGAACTTTTGACCAAAAAAATGTGTCGAAAAATTTAAAATATGGGATTATTGGATTACATCTCACAATAGAGGAAGATAGCCACACAATGTCCACAAATTTACGCATTCTTGTTCTTAATGGTCCAAACTTAAACCTACTCGGTCTACGTGAACCAGAACACTACGGCTCGCAGAACCTAGCGCAAATCGTCGAAAAACTAACAGAACAAGCCGCACAAGCTAATGTGGAATTAGAGCATCTCCAGTCTAACCGTGAGTATGAATTGATCGAAGCTATCCACCGAGCCTATCAACGGGTGGACTTTATCATCATTAATCCAGCCGCATTTACGCATACCAGTGTCGCTCTACGTGATGCGCTGCTTGGTGTGGCCATCCCCTTTATTGAAGTGCATCTGTCAAATATACACGCACGAGAAGCTTTTCGTCATCACTCCTATCTATCGGATAAGGCCCAAGGGGTGATATGTGGCCTAGGCGCACAAGGTTATGAATTTGCTTTGGCTGCAGCAATCAATACGTTGCAAACCAAGTAATAACCCAACACTCTACAACCCAAACTGGGTTGTCTTACTCACAAGATAAAAGAGAAAGAAACAATGGATATTCGTAAAATCAAGAAACTGATCGAATTGGTGGAAGAATCTGGCATTTCTGAGCTAGAAATCTCTGAAGGCGAAGAATCAGTACGTATCAGTCGCCATAATCCAGCGCCAACCGCTCCGGTTCATTACGCTGCAGCACCGGCTCCAACTGCCGCACCTGCGCCCGCTCCGGTGGCTGAAACCGCTGCACCAGCAGCGAAAGTACCAACGGGTCATCAAGTGCTTTCTCCAATGGTTGGCACCTTCTACCGCTCGCCGAGTCCTGAGGCAAAATCGTTCATTGAAGTAGGACAAAGCGTTTCAGCAGGCGACCCTCTATGTATCGTAGAAGCCATGAAAATGATGAATCAAATCGAAGCCGATAAATCAGGCGTGGTAACAGAAATTTTAGTCGAAGATGGTCAGCCAGTAGAATTCGACCAACCTCTTGTGGTCATCGAATAATCGAGGCGTGTTGTTATGCTAGATAAATTAGTCATCGCGAACCGAGGCGAAATTGCGCTTCGTATTCTTCGTGCATGTAAAGAATTAGGCATCAAAACTGTTGCCGTCCACTCCACCGCTGACCGTGATTTGAAACATGTTCTGCTGGCGGATGAAACTGTCTGTATTGGTCCAGCAAAAGGGATCGATAGCTACCTAAATATTCCTCGTATCATTTCCGCCGCTGAAGTGACAGGGGCGATTGCTATCCACCCAGGTTATGGTTTTTTATCAGAAAATGCCGATTTTGCCGAACAAGTTGAGCGTAGTGGCTTTATTTTCGTTGGCCCAAGAGCGGAGACCATTCGCTTGATGGGGGATAAAGTCTCCGCTATTACAGCAATGAAAAAAGCCGGTGTTCCTTGTGTACCGGGGTCAGATGGGCCACTCGATAACGATGATGCCAAAAACAAAGCTCACGCTAAACGCATCGGCTATCCCGTTATCATCAAAGCCTCAGGCGGTGGCGGTGGCCGCGGTATGCGCGTAGTTCGCAGTGAAGCAGAGCTTATTCCAGCCATCAATATGACCCGCGCAGAAGCAAAATCGGCGTTCAACAACGACATGGTATATATGGAGAAATACCTAGAAAACCCACGTCACGTTGAAGTTCAAGTGTTAGCCGATGGCCAAGGCAATGCGATCTATTTAGGAGAACGTGACTGCTCCATGCAGCGTCGTCACCAAAAAGTGGTCGAAGAAGCGCCAGCTCCGGGAATTACCGAAGAAGTTCGTAAATACATCGGTGAACGCTGTACTCGTGCTTGTATCGAAATCGGCTACCGTGGTGCAGGTACCTTTGAATTCTTGTATGAAAATGGTGAATTTTACTTCATCGAAATGAACACACGAATTCAGGTTGAGCACCCCGTAACCGAAATGATCACTGGCGTTGATTTGATCAAAGAGCAATTACGTATTGCCGCTGGCCAACCACTCTCCTTTACGCAAGATGATATTAAGATCCGTGGCCATGCGGTGGAATGTAGAATTAATGCCGAAGATCCTGAACGCTTCCTTCCTTGTCCGGGTAAAATCACTCGCCTCCATACTCCAGGAGGAATGGGAGTTCGTTGGGAATCACATATTTATTCCGGTTATACCGTTCCGCCATACTATGACTCAATGATCGGTAAACTCATCACCTATGGTGAAAACCGTAATGTAGCGATTGCTCGTATGCGTAACGCGTTAGACGAAATGATTATTGAAGGAATTAAAACCAACATTCCTTTGCAAGACATGATCATGAGAGATGAAAACTTCCAAAATGGTGGCACAAATATCCACTATTTGGAGAAAAAGCTTGGCATGCAATAATCTATTGGCCTGTTAATAATCCTCATGAGCATAGATACACCATGCTCATGAGGTAAACGGACTTGGCTAATACCGCAACCACTTAAAATAGAAGGAATATAACATCATGATGTCTTTTGCTGAGTTAACCTGAAACCACCTAATGTAATACCTAACTCTTGTGCTTGCTTATTCAAGTTCTCAGCTAAAGTTTGCAACTGTTCCGCCTTACTCTCAGTCGTTCGACTTTGTTCACTAATTTTCTCTACCGATTCACTCATTTCACGCGTAGCCTGCTCTTGCTGTGCGGCGGCAGAAGAGATTTGTTCACTCATATCAGCAACCGCATCTGCTTGCACACGAATATCATTAAAGTTTTGCTGGGATTTATTCACATTATCAAGTGCCACCTTGGCATGATTACTATTCTGAGTAATAGTTTCCGATGATTGAGCAATCCCCAACTTGAGACTCTCCAGCATAGAACGGATATCCTGTGTTGCTTGCTGGGTTCTCGTCGCTAGTTCGCGGACTTCATCGGCAACAACCGCAAAACCACGGCCCTGCTCCCCAGCGCGCGCGGCTTCAATGGCAGCATTCAAAGCTAATAAATTGGTTTGTTCAGCAATCGAACTGATAGACTCCGTCACCGTACTAATTTTTTGGCTCTCATCAGAAACAGTAATAATCTGTTGAATCGTGTGCTCCAACTCGGTAATAAATTTACCCATACTCATCACGGCACTTTCAACTAACTGGTCACCTTCACGCACTTTTTGTTGAACTTCGTCAGCAGCATGAGCAGTTTGCACAATACTCTCGGTGACTTCGATAACCGTTGCGGTCATCTCCGTCATCGCGCTCGCCACTTGGGTAGTATGTATGGATTGAGAGCCCATCTCATTCTGCATTGAATGGCTATGCTCCGACATTTTACCAGCATAAATAACTAAATCTTGAGTCACTTCTTGCATGCGCCCAAGAACCGCCTTGTAACGAGCTTGGATCATTTTACTATTTTGAATCAGTAAACCCATTTCATCTTCGCCTGCTAACTGAATGTTTTCCGTTAAATTTCCCGTAGCAAGTCTGCGTAATGTCCTCGACATGATTTCCACTTGCTTAAGCAATCTGCCTCGAATCAAATAGAGTTGGAAGATCAACACAACCGTGGTAAGCGCTAACGATATTAAAACTGGCCACTGCTGAGTCATATCGATTTGAGTGACCGAAAATATCAACATCAGCAAAGCAAAACAACTCAAGCTAGTATAGAGAGAAGCATAGGTGAGTCTCTGCAACCAATTGGGCTTAGGTAACAACTTGGTTGGATCGGCTTTCATCTGCTTATAAAGCGCTTCAGCTTGGCTAACTTGCTCTCTAGTCGGTTCTGAACGTACCGACTGAAAGCCAATGATTTCCCCCTCTTGGGTAATCGGAGAGACAAACGCATCAACCCAATAATGATCGCCATTTTTACAACGGTTTTTAACCATGCCACGCCAGTTTTTGCCTGATCGGACGGTCTCCCATAAACTTTTAAACGCGGCAGGCGGCATATCAGGATGGCGAACCATATTATGGTCACTCCCCATCAGCTCTTCTGTGCTATAACCACTAATCGTTATAAAAGGATCATTAACATAGCGAATTTTTCCTTGCGTATCGGTGATCGATACAAGATCACCGAGTCCATTAAAGTACACTTCCTTATTTGTCACTGGCCCATTATTTCTCATATTATTGCCTCCCACCAAGTCCCTTACGATGACATTTCATTGCTGTATTTATACTGATTACAACTGCTGAAAATATCACTGAGCAAATATCGTTCCAGAAAAAATAAGCAACAAAATACATAAGCAACTGATTTTTTTTAGCTACATTTGGCGTTGTAGACATTCTGTTGCAATTTAGTAATCATGTAGAGAAGCCGTTGCAAATTGCGAGCTTGGCACCAAATCATATTCATCAACACCACCTTATTAGAAAATATGCAAATGAACAGGTAATGAGATCTATCTGTTTCGTTACCAGCTCTTTTCTCTTACACTTAATCTCAATCGTTAACCAACCCTCTAAAGAGCCGATCTCCATGCCTTGGATTCAAATAAAACTTAACGCCACCAATCAAAATGCCGAGCCCATTAGCGATATGTTAATGGAAAAAACTGGTGCATTGTCTGTCACCTTTCTCGATGCAAAGGATACCCCTGTTTTTGAACCTCTTCCGGGTGAGACTCGCTTATGGGGGGATACGGATGTACTGGCCCTTTATGACGCTGAAATCGACACACAACGCGTCATTCAGCAGATTCAAGCAAGCCAGCTACTGGCTGATGGCTTTGCGTATAAAATTGAACAGATTGAAGATAAAGACTGGGAACGGGAATGGATGGATAACTTTCACCCCATGAAATTTGGTCAACGGTTATGGATCTGTCCAAGCTGGCGGGAGATCCCTGAACCAAATGCTGTCAATGTTCTTCTCGACCCGGGTCTGGCTTTTGGAACCGGAACACACCCAACGACAGCGTTGTGTCTACAATGGCTAGATTCACTCGATCTATCCGGTAAAACCGTCATCGATTTTGGTTGCGGCTCCGGTATTCTCGCCATTGCTGCGATTAAACTCGGTGCAGCAAAAGTAATCGGAATCGATATTGACCCACAAGCATTACTCGCTTCTAAAGATAACGCCGCTCGTAATGGCGTTGCCGATAAAATTGAGGTTTACCTGCCACAAAATCAGCCGGAAAATTTAATGGCCGATGTCGTGGTCGCCAATATTCTAGCCGGGCCACTACGTGAGCTTTCCCCTGTCATTAAAAGCCTGATTAAACCCGGAGGGCAACTGGCGATGTCTGGTGTACTCAATACTCAAGCTCAAGATGTCGCTAACTATTATCGTGATGAATTGAGTATTGATCCGATTATCGAGCAAGAAGAGTGGTGCCGAATCACTGGGCGAAAACAAGGCTAGTGATAAGTTTATACGCTAATTGATTGAAAAATAGACTATTTGCAAAAACAATTTGCTAACGCTCAAATATTAGTCTTTTCACACAGTAAAAAAATGCGTAAAATGCGCGCCCTTGCTGGTACGAAGCTGTGAATACGTTTTGAAAATCGGAAATCATCAACTTAACAACAATCTCATCGTTGCCCCGATGGCCGGTGTCACCGATAGACCGTTTCGAGAGTTGTGTCTCCGTTATGGTGCAGGAATGGCAGTCAGCGAAATGATGTCATCCAATCCGGCACTATGGAAAACAGATAAATCGAAAAACCGCATGGTACATGAAGGCGAATCGGGCATTCGTTCTGTACAAATTGCAGGTAGCGATCCACAGCTGATGGCCGAAGCTGCGCAGTTTAGTGTTGAAAACGGTGCACAAATCATCGACATCAACATGGGCTGCCCAGCCAAAAAAGTGAATAAAAAGCTAGCCGGTTCTGCACTATTACGCTATCCGGATATTATAGAAGGTATCCTCAAAACCGTCGTCAATGCAGTGAATGTTCCTGTAACACTCAAAACCCGAACTGGCTGGGATACAGCGCATAAAAACTGTGTCTATATCGCTAAATTAGCCGAAGACTGCGGCATACAAGCACTTGCCCTTCACGGGCGCACTCGAGCTTGTATGTACCAAGGAGAGGCAGAATACGACAGCATTAAAGCCGTTAAGCAGGCCATCAGTATTCCTGTCATCGCTAATGGAGATATTGATTCTCCACAAAAAGCCAAACAGGTACTGGAATACACAGGGGCCGACGCTTTAATGATTGGACGCCCAGCCCAAGGCCGCCCATGGATTTTTCAGGAAATCCAACACTATTTGGAAAACGGTACCACCATGCCTGAACTTCCAGTGATGGAAGTAAAAGCCATTTTGCTTGGTCATGTAAGCGCTCTCCATCAGTTTTATGGTGAGTATTTAGGGCCTAGAATCGTGCGTAAACACGTAGGCTGGTACCTAAAAGAACATGAGCAAGCAAGTGAGTTTCGCCGTGCCTTCAACGCGATAGAAGCAGCATCGCTGCAACTAGAAGCGCTTGAAGGTTATTTTGATAACGTTGCATCATAATTAAGAGAAGAGCTAGACCGAATATGTTCGAACAAAATCTGACTTCAGAAGCTTTAACCGTCACTACTGTCACTTCACAAGATCAAATCACGCAAAAACCCCTGCGCGATTCCGTTAAAGCATCTCTTAAAAACTATCTTGCCCAGTTAAATGGTCAAGAAGTCACTGAACTCTACGAATTAGTTCTAGCTGAAGTTGAGCAGCCACTGCTCGACACTATCATGCAGTATACGCGTGGAAACCAAACTCGCGCAGCAACCATGATGGGGATCAACCGCGGTACACTTCGTAAAAAACTGAAAAAATACGGCATGAACTAATACCCATTAGTTAACCTATTATTTATAAAGGGCTTATCTTTTAAAGAGTAGGCCCTTTTTTATTAAACGACCTTATAAACTATTTTAGACGGCTCAACGCTGATGCTTGAGTTGTGTGAAGTGAAGAAAAGAAAAAAGAGCCCGATTGGGCTCTTGATTGAATCATTAACAGTGAGTGGAAAGGCGTCAGATTTAACATCCATCGTTTTCCCGAACCACCACTCACCGGATTGGTGGCTAGGCTTTTAGTACCTTCACCGTGTAGCTGCCATCATTTTGATGATACAGACCGTGAATATCGGTCTCAAAGCCTGGATAGTGAGCACCAATTTCACACAGCATTTCTAGAAATTCCAATACTGGGCGAGAATCTTCAGTCACCATTTCACCAGGAAGCACCAAAGGAACACCCGGAGGATAAGGCAAAATCATATTAGCACTAACTCGGTTTACCATCTCACTAAGTTTCACTTCTTCAGTTTGACCGCGTAATTCTTGCTGCCAAGCCGCATGAGGGGTTACTTTCATTTCAGGTAATACATCAAATGCTTTATACATCAACTCAGGCAATTGATATTTTTTAATCAGATCATGAATACCTTGCGCCAACTCTTGAATGCGCATGCCTTCATAGAAACTTGGATCTTCTTTATACAGTGCTGGCAACATCGTACGGATCGTTAGGTTCAAATCATAACCACGTTTAAATTCGGTTAAGCCGCGTAGCAATTGCATCGCTTTTGACTTATCAATCCCAATCGAGAATAGGAACAGCAAGTTATAAGGGCCGGTTTTTTCCACCACAATACCGCGTTCATCCAAGAATTTCGCTACCAAAGAGGCTGGAATACCCGAACCTTCAAGCTCCCCATCCTTGCTCATTCCTGGCGTTAGTAGGGTAATTTTGATCGGATCAAGGTACATGTGGTTATCATCGAGATCCTTGAAACCATGCCAGTTCTCTTTAGGATCTAACTTCCAACATTCCGTGGTTTCAATATTTTCAGGTTGCCAAACATCAAAGAACCAACTTTCGCTTTCCCCTTTCAACCGTTTAATCTCTTTACGGAAGCGCACTGCACGATCGATAGAATCTTGCATCAATTTGCGCCCGGTATTACCGCGCATCATGGCCGCCGCAGTTTCAGTTGAAGCGACAATCCCGTACTGCGGTGAGGTTGAGGTGTGCATCATAAAGGCTTCATTGAAGGACTCTTTATCAAATTCACCTTTAATATGAATCATCGATGCCTGAGAGAAAGCGGCAAGCAACTTATGGGTTGATTGTGTTTCGTAGAACACTTTACCCGGCATCGCTTCACCACTCATGCCACACTTACCTTGATAAATCGCGTTAAAGTTAGTGTAAGGCACCCAAGCACTATCGAAGTGGATATGTTTACAATCTAACGACTCTTTAATGAACTGAGTATTGTAAAGCAAACCATCGTAAGTTGAGTTGGTGACAACCGCATAGCTTGGTGCGCTTGCACCCGGTGTGTTTGCCACTTTTTCTGCAATCACTTCACGGCTAAATTCACGTTGCGGAATACCGCCTAAAATCCCGTAAGCATTACGAGTAGGACGGAAATAAATCGGTGTGACATCGGTCATCATCATCAGATGAGTGAGCGATTTATGACAGTTACGGTCAACTAACACTGTGCTACCCGCAGGAGCGGAGAACATGCCAACAATCTTGTTTGAGGTCGACGTTCCGTTGGTCACAATGTAAGAGCTATCAGCATTGAAGGTGCGAGCAATGTACTCTTCTGCTTCTTGATGTGGGCCTGAGTGATCAAGCAATGACCCCAATTCAGGCATAGAAATGGATACGTCTGCTTTGAATGTATTTGGACCGTAGAAATCATAGAAGATGCTACCTGCAGGGCTTTTTTGAAATGCGGTGCCGCCCATGTGTCCAGGTGTACAGAAGGTATATTTACCTTCTTCGACATACTTAAAGAGTGCTTTGGTAAACGGAGGCATAATCGCCTCTTTATACTCTTGTGTCGCCTGATTGATTTTAATCGCAATATCATCGGCCATGCCTAAAGCATATTCGAAAAAGCTCACGTTCAAACGCAGATCAGTTAAAGAAATATCCAGGGTCGATTGCTCATTGGCAAAGGCATGCACTGGCAATTTTTCATTGACCTGACTGATGCGCTCGCACAGTTCCAGTGAGTATTTATCCCAGTCAAACAACACACCACAGATACGAGGGTTCATTTCAATCAGTTTAATCAGGTCTTTGTCATCAACCGGATAAACCACTTCATAACCCGCTTTTTCTAAAGCCGCATGCAGTTGGCGCACTGGCTCTTCTTTAAAGAACACACCCATGTGGTTCAAGATAGCAAAAATATTCATTTGGACATCTCCAAGACGAAAGAAGGCGCTCCCTATCTAACCTGATAGTGAGTATTAGGAACGCCAAAGAAATTAATTGACTAGCGCAAGCTCGGTATTGCGAGCGCTAGCATTGAGGAATTAAGCTGCTGACGTCGAAACGCGCTGCTTATGCGATTCATGGTATTGAGCAAAACCGGCTTTTTTGCTGTAGAACATCAATATGACTAATGAAATGATGAAGGTTGCGGTCAGTGTGCTTCCTTCTGCTCCTGCAAGCGCAATCATACAAAAAGCACAAGCAACACCAGAGAAGAGCATGACAAAACCATTACGGGTGGTCATACCTTCAAAGCGAATCAAGTTAATGCTGGAATAAAAATAAGGCAGCATGGTCAGTAGTACCGCATCGGTCGTAAGTTGGCTAAAGATGTCCGCGGCATGAGCGGTTTGCGAGCTAAACAACATCAACACAATCATTAAGGCTGTCATTTTCAGCGACGCAAGGATTAAGCCTTTTTTCGGTACACCATTACTATCCGTTTCACCATAAACTTTCGGGAAGTTACCATCAGCCGCCGCACGTTTACCGGCTTCACCCACCAACATCATCCAAGAACCTAATGATGTAAAACAGGCTAATGCGGTAAAGGCAGACACAAAAGGTGCAGACCAACTACCAAATAAGTTGGTGGTTGCCATCGCAAAAGGGGCACCAGAAGCGGCAATTTCACCCGCAGGGAAAAGGCCACTAATCATCTGAGTTGAAACAATATAAATAACACCGGCCAATGCTGTACCCAGCATGGTTGCTAATGGAACAGTGCGTTTTGGATTGTGAACCATACCGGAAGAAACCGCAGCAGACTCAACCCCCACAAACGACCATAAACAAATAAGTACCGCGCTGATGATTGCATGACTATCACTACCAGCAGACACATTCCAGTTATGCTGATAAATGGCCATGTCAAAATTCATCCAACCAAATAACGCCGTTCCAAGAACCGGGATCAAAATCAGCACCAAACCAATCGTACATAAACGGCTCACCCAGCTGCCACCAAGTAAGTTAACCAAGGTAAAAAGCCATACAGAAGCAATGGTTGCCAAACCAGCAGGAACCGGGTTATTCAGAATAGGGAAGAAAACAGAAAGATAAGAAACACCCGTAATGGCAATCGCGAGGTTACCAATCCAGTTAGCATGGTAGTAGAGTACGCCAGCCTGAAAACCAAACACTGGTGACACTTCCCCAGCATAAGCAATCGGGCCACCCTCTTGTGGGTTTTTTGTCGCTAAACGTGCGAAAACAAAAGCCAGACTCAACGCACCAATAATGCAGATAATCCAACTAAATAAAGAAATAGATCCAACGGTCGCCAGACTTGATGGTAACAAGGCAATGCCACTACCCATCATGTTACCTGCGACGACCCCAGTACAGGCAATAACGCCAATTTTTTTGGTACTCGATGACATAACGTCTCCCGATTTTTCCACGAGCTATTTGCTCAAACCCTCAGAAGTAAAAGAGCGCAACACAAGCAGGCTCCTTCACTGAACAGGGCGAAGGTTACGCTGAAAAAGCGCAGAAAAAATCAAGATGTGATTATCAATAAAAAAATGACCAAATCTTTATTTTGGTCACAAGCTGATAAAAATAAAAAATATAAACAATTTAAAATACAAAGCCTTATTGACAAAAAATTGTGTCAATAGGAAAAATATAAAGATATAAACCACCCCACACGATTCATCTTTATACCCAATAAAGTTATCAACCTTTATACCCTTCCTACTTCAAGCTGCAGGGGTGTTGGCTACGTTCTTTCACCCCAATCACATAGCCTGTCTATGCTCATGGGGATTCACTCACTTGCCGCCTACCTGCAACTCCAAGTTGTTTGGGTATACTTAAACCGTTAAAGGGAAGCATAGCTGAGTGATTTTTTCATCGTGCGCAACCGTTCCATCACTCCTAACGCAACACGTGGATTGAGAACGATCTTGCGATCAAATCGACCTGATCATTGAACAAGCAAGGGAAAGGCAGTAGCGGGGAAACTGTCCTAAGTAAAAAGCATCGTAAGTAAGAAATAAGATGAGTAAGAAAGATGGATCAGTAAATCGACGCCTTCCAATCATCCAAGATAACTGGAAAGCGCATCATCACCATAATCGTCAGTTTACGTTATCCGTAAAGGCTATAGCACGGTGGTTACAGAAGGGTGTACTGAGCGATAAAGCGCATAATCAATTGATTTTAAGTTGCTATAAAACGCTAGGTTTTCGCATAATAAATAGGTTTCTAATGAGGTATCAATATAAAAAGCTTCGCTATAAGCATCACTGGCAGCCTCCATATCCCCGTTTAATTCAAAAAGCTTACCCCGCAACACATAGCCTAATACCGATTCACGCTGGGTAAATGCTTGCTGCAAATAAATATGCGCCTGTTCAGGGCGGTTGGATACGATTTCATGCAGCGCTAACGCTTCAACAATGCGCCCTTGAATGTCAACGTCAGCCAATTGAGTGGCGTTGATGAGCTGATACGTCAGTTGATTAATTCGATCTTGCGCTAACGCTTGCTCTGGTGCTAAAGCGACTTGCACATAATAAGCCACTAATAATTCTGCTTGCACATAACGATTGTCTGGCTCAGCACGTAATACTTGCTCTAATAATTGAATCCCACGTTGAAATGATTCAGGTTGTGAGGTATTCAAATAATGATGCGCTCGAATTAATTGAGAAAGTGTTTGGTGATTCACCGGCAGACCAGCCATTAACTGCTCTACATGACTTTGAGCATCAACGACCTGTAAGGCCTGCATTAAGTCAAACGAGACCTGTTTAAGCACACGATTCAAGTGTGGAGGAACCAGCAAGTATTGACGACTAAATAAAATGGTACCGGATGCATTATTTCGGTATTCCAGATCGAGATAAGCCTTATCCTCTTGCTCTTTAACCAATACAGTCACGGTTTTTCCCGGTAATATTCCCGATGCAAAGCGAGCCTTACTCAGTCGGATACGGTAATGGGTCACTTGGCTTATATCTGCCGCTAATTTTTGTACAATCCCATCAGCTAATTCGGCACGCTCCTCGTGTTGAGAAAAGCCGTGATCAAATCTAAATTCAATTAAACGCGTATCGACCGCTTGAGTGATCGAGATATCAGATTGATGATAGGTAAAAAGGCCAAAGCCGATAATAAGCACGCTGATCCATAGCACATCAAAAATCAAAGTTCGCCAGCGTTTAAATGCCGTATGATGATCTTTGGTCGTCGTGCAACGAAATTGAAATGCTCGAGTTAATGGGGCCGCCGGGAAAGTGATATCAGAAGAAGAAACAGCGCCCTCTTGCTCAATGGCCCGGGCATCGTCGACAGTGATTGGTGGGCTAAGATCCCCTTCCTGCAATTGATGCACAGGATCAGAAAAAACTTCAGTGACCGTGGCGACTAATTTATAACCTCGCTTAGGTACCGTCGTTAAATAAGAAATGTTTTCTTCACGTCCATCACGTAGCAATTTTCTCAATTCAAAAATAGATTGAGTAACCACTTGATCGGTGACGATAGCGCCACCCCAGACATGTTCGATTAATTCCTCTCGACCAAAGACTTCGCCGGCATTTTTTGCTAAAAAATACAATAGATTAATCAATCTTGGCTCAACCGAAACTTCCCTATTTTGGCGATACAATTTATTTTCATCAACACTTAGCATCCAGTCGTTGATTTGAAAGCATCTTCCAACCATGTGTACACCATGAAGTCACAGTAAAGGCAGTGAGTTATCTCACCGCGACTGATCCATCCCTAACCATCCAATAACAAAAGAGACGAATTATACTGATTTTTTACTCCGCAAGACTAACACTCAAAAGCCTCAAAAATGGAAACTAAGGTTGGGCTATTCTAAGGCCGCTAAAATTGAGCAGTGACTGGCATCATCATCAGTATCGCCACAACACGCATCGTTAATTTTTTTCAGTGCCGATCGAATTCGATTTAACTCCGCAATTTTTTCATCAATCAATTTGAGCTTAGCACTGGTAATTGACTTGACTTCGGCACAGCTGTGCTCGGTAGCTTCCAGTTTAATCTCAAGCAACTCTTTTATTTCATCAAGGCTAAGCCCCAACGCTTTGGCTTTTAAAATAAAACTGACTTGCTGTTCATTCGCTTCATTATACAAACGATACCCGGACTCACTGCGTCCGGCCGGTTTGATCAGCGCATTTTTCTCATAAAAACGCAACGTATCACTCGATACCCCACAACGTTTCGCTAATTCACCAATTTGAAACATCCGCTTATCCTTTTTTCTGTCTGATTAAAGTGCGCGTTGCTAACAGCATTTTTACTTGAAAAAGGCCTTTTTAACGGTTATTTTCCCAATGCCAAACGATTGCGCGAGATCTTTGTACATAAACTCGCTAGAATATGCATCATTAAAATAATCAGCAAAAGGCCTTTACCCCAGTGAAGAATGCCATCATGTTAACGCATAGTATCGGCCATTGTGGTAAAGCTCTTTAGTGATAGTCCACGATGTAACATCGTATAAATTGAAGGAAAATGGAAGCATGAACCACGCTCGCCCTATTCGTCGCGCTCTGATCAGCGTATCCGATAAAACTGGTATTGTTGAGTTTGCGCAAGCCCTCGCGCAACGAGGTGTCGATATTCTCTCCACTGGCGGTACTGCTCGTTTGTTGGCGGAACAAGGAATTACCGTGACCGAAGTGTCTGACTATACCGGTTTTCCAGAGATGATGGATGGGCGAGTAAAGACCCTTCATCCCAAAGTTCACGGGGGCATATTGGGCCGTCGCGGTCAAGATGACGCGATCATGGCCGAGCACGGCATTCAATCCATCGACATGGTAGTGGTTAACCTGTATCCCTTTGCTCAAACCGTGGCAAACGCCGATTGTACTTTGGCAGATGCCGTAGAAAATATCGATATTGGCGGGCCAACTATGGTGCGTTCAGCCGCCAAAAACCATCAAGATGTGACCATTGTGGTCAATGCTAAAGACTATTCACGAGTGATTGCAGAAATGGATGCCAATGAACGCTCACTCACACTGGCAACGCGTTTTGATTTAGCCATTGCCGCATTTGAACATACCGCCGCCTATGACGGCATGATTGCCAACTACTTCGGCACTATGGTTCCTTCTTATGGTGACAACACAGAAGGGGATGAAGAATCGACCTTCCCTCGCACTTTCAACCAGCAATTTATCAAAAAGCAAGATATGCGTTATGGTGAAAACAGCCACCAATCTGCCGCTTTCTACGTAGAAGAAACCCCTCAAGAAGCCTCGGTTGCGACCGCTCGCCAAATCCAAGGCAAAGCCCTTTCTTACAACAATATTGCTGATACCGACGCAGCATTAGAGTGTGTTAAAGAGTTTGTGGAACCCGCTTGTGTAATTGTCAAACATGCCAATCCATGTGGAGTCGCCCTAGGCAGCGATATTCTCGAAGCCTATAACCGCGCTTACCAAACCGACCCCACCTCGGCCTTTGGTGGCATTATCGCTTTCAACCGAGAACTTGATGCAGCAACAGCAAACGCAATTGTGGAACGCCAGTTTGTCGAAGTGATCATTGCACCGAAAGTCTCAGCGCAAGCGGTCGAAGTGGTGGCAGCGAAGAAAAATGTTCGTCTACTAGAGTGTGGTGAATGGTCAAGCAAAACTACCGGTTTGGATATGAAACGGGTCAATGGCGGCTTACTGGTGCAAGAACGCGATCACGGCATGGTATCAACCGCTGACCTTAACGTCGTCTCCAAACGTCAACCCACGGAAGAAGAACTCAAAGATGCGTTGTTCTGCTGGAAAGTGGCCAAGTATGTAAAATCCAACGCGATTGTTTACGCCAAAGGTGACATGACGATTGGCGTCGGCGCAGGGCAAATGAGCCGCGTTTACTCAGCGAAAATTGCAGGTATTAAAGCCGCTGATGAAGGTTTACCAGTAGCAGGGTGTGTCATGGCGTCAGATGCATTCTTCCCTTTCCGTGATGGCATTGATGCCGCGGCCCAAGCGGGTATTAAATGCGTCATTCAGCCTGGGGGTTCCATGCGTGATGAAGAAGTCATCGCCGCTGCGGATGAACACGGCATGGCGATGATCTTCACTGGAATGCGCCATTTCCGTCATTGAGTTTGGTTCTAGGTTCTAGGTTCTAGGTCCTAGGATCTGTTCTTCCTCGGACCTAATATAAAAATTTAAGGTAATTATTTATGCAAGTTCTCGTTATCGGTTCTGGCGGTCGTGAGCACGCTCTAGGCTGGAAAGTCGCGCAAAACCCTCAAGTAGATACCGTATTTATTGCGCCTGGCAATGCCGGTACTGCGCTTGAACCCAAGTTAGAAAACGTCAACATAGCGGTCGAAGATATCGCTGCTTTGGTGACATTTGCTGAGCAAAAACAGATTGATCTGACCATTGTTGGCCCAGAAATTCCATTAGTACTTGGCGTCGTCGATGCCTTCCGTAGCGCTAATTTACCCATATTTGGCCCAACTCAGGCCGCAGCACAACTCGAAGGTTCAAAAGCCTTTACCAAAGACTTTTTAGCTCGCCATCGTATTCCAACCGCGGCTTATGCTAATTTTACCGAAATCGAACCCGCACTGGCTTATGTGCGAGAGCAAGGTGCACCGATTGTCGTGAAAGCTGATGGGCTTGCCGCTGGAAAAGGCGTTATTGTCGCCATGACGGTGCAAGAAGCAGAAGCCGCCATTAAAGATATGCTGGCAGGGAACGCGTTTGGTGACGCGGGCAGCCGAGTTGTGATTGAAGAGTTTTTAGAGGGTGAAGAAGCCAGCTTTATTGTTATGGTCGATGGTGAACATGTATTACCGATGGCGACCAGCCAAGACCATAAACGCGTCGGTGATAACGACACGGGCCCAAATACGGGCGGGATGGGCGCTTACTCACCGGCTCCGGTCGTCACGCCAGATATTCATGAACGGATCATGCAGGAAGTAATTTATCCAACGGTGCGTGGTATGGCAGAAGAAGGCCATCCCTATACTGGATTTTTATATGCGGGTCTTATGATTGATCGTTCAGGCACACCAAAAGTGATTGAATACAACTGTCGCTTTGGCGATCCGGAAACACAGCCGATCATGATGCGTATGCAGTCGGATCTGGTTGAGTTATGCTTCGCCGCACTTGATGGCAAGCTAGACCAAGTCGAATCACACTGGGATCCTCGCGCATCGATCGGTATCGTCTTAGCCGCAGGCGGCTACCCTGCCGAATATCGTAAAGGGGATGTGATCCACGGTTTACCCACGACAGCAACAAGCGACCAAAAAGTTTTCCATGCCGGAACCGTCGAGCAACAAGGTGAGGTACTGACCAATGGTGGGCGGGTTTTATGTGCTACGGCACTGGGTGAAACGGTTTATCAAGCCCAACAACATGCTTATCAGTTAGCGAAGCAAATTCACTGGCAAGGCATGTTCTACCGCCATGATATCGGTTATCGCGCTATCGCCCGCGAGCAAGCGGAGAAGTAATCCAAACGCTTAATCGCAACTCTGTTGTCTCACAAGCCGGGTATCCCGGCTTGTTTATCTACCTATCGTTATCGTGCACCATTCACTCATCGCCAATCAATTCAGGCTGTTCAATACATCCATGTTGACTGTCCGTCATCATCAGTACATCTTGAACCTGCAATTGATTTCGAGTCTTTTTACCTAACAAAACAAGAAAATGCTCGTCGTTCAAACGTGATTGAATCCATTCAGGAACCGAAGCTTCAAAGGTAACTTGAGAGAATGATTGCGCCGAACAACTGGTCAATGTCTGATCGCGCCAAACACCTTGAAATAAAGTGATATGTTGACTCGCTTGCGCTTTACTGAGTTCAGATAAACCTTGTGCCTGCTGTTGATACTCGCGCCACTGCTGTTGGTTTAGGGGAAGGACTTTACCTTCGAGGCGAAACTGCTGATAAATCGCCTCACCTTGTTGGTTAAATCTTAAATGAACGCGATAAGGCACCAACGCGTTATCCTTTAACTGCATACCTTCCCGAACCACTTCACGAACTTGTCCATCTTCCCAGCGATAACTGGTCTGATAGTGTCCATAGTCACCTAATAAAACATAGTCTGAAGCTTTTACTGGACGATTCTGATACTCGGTGTACCAGTAGAGACGCGTCGCATCGCCGAGAGTTTGACCACCGGAGTAATCATGCAGTAATTCAAGGTTAGGATGAGGGAGAGAAGAGGCGCAACCGGCCAATAAGCCTATGGTATAAAGTTGTAGCAGAAGCCGTTTTTTCATAAAAGAGACGCCGAGATAAGATACCTCGGCGTAGTATAAATTACTTTACTGAATCTTTCAGTGCCTTACCAGCAACAAACGCTGGAACATTGGCCGCAGCAATTTGGATTTCTTCACCTGTTTTTGGATTACGCCCCGTACGAGCGGCACGATGATTTACTTTGAATGTACCAAAACCAATGAGTTGAACCTGGTCTCCTTCTTTCAGTGCCCCTTCAACAGCACCAAGAGTAGCTTCAAGAGCAGATTTAGCCTGTGCTTTTGAAAGATCTGCTTTCTCTGCGATAAAGTCGATTAATTGGGTTTTGTTCATTAGGTTTCCCTTCTTATAGGTTGTCAAATTCAGCCCACTCTAAAACATAAAGCCCCTGTCTGGCAAAGGTTTGTCGCGTCACTTCGGCTTCTCTGACGTAGTTTTAACCATAATATGAGCTTTAACTCACAATTTCCCCTTGATGATGGTAGGTATTAACCTTGTTTTTGGACGTTGACGCCATTATTTATACCCAAACAACTTAGCGTTGCAGGGAGACGGCAAGTTGGAAAGATATAGTTCAACATGGCGACAACAAGCATCAAAAACTAGATCAAAGCCAGCTTAGATAAAAACAGTATCCGACTTTAACCACGACAAATTGAACGTTTAACTGAGTAATTTTTCTTGCTATGAAGAGTAAATCACGATAGAAACACAACACATTAACTCGGTCAGACACCTAATTTTTAACATCACCATTTTTTGATCACGACCAGCTTAATGCTAAGGACTTTATGCTACTGCTTACTCTATACATCACGATTGCTATTGGTGTGTCATTTATCTGTTCGGTACTTGAAGCGGTGCTACTCAGTGTCACCCCAAGCTATATCGCTCAACTGAGACAACAATCTCATCCTGCAGCTCAAAAACTGAGCGACATGAAAGCAGATATTGATCGTCCACTAGCCTCTATCTTAACGCTCAATACGATCGCGCATACTGTCGGCGCATCTGTCGCGGGCGCGCAAGCGACCTTGGTATTTGGTAATCATTGGTTAGGGCTATTTTCTGCTCTGTTAACGCTGGCCATATTAGTTTTTTCTGAGATCATTCCGAAAACGATCGGGGCAACCTATTGGCGTCAATTGGCTCCGTTGAGTGCAACAATTCTGCGTGCCATGATCTGGTGGCTAACGCCTTTTATTTGGTTTTCTCAACAAATCACCAAGCGACTAGCAAAAGGAAATGAAACCCCGAGGCTGCGCGATGAACTGTCGGCGATGGCCTTAATGGCCAGTGATAGCGACGAGTTTGATGTCGGTGAATCTAAAATCCTTAATAATCTACTTAATATTCGGGCCGTCCCGGTGACCCAAGTGATGACTCCTCGGCCAGTTCTGTTCCGAGTACCAGCAGAAATGTCGGTTAACCAGTTTCTGCAAGAGCATCAAGATACGCCCTTTTCTCGGCCTTTAGTCTATAGCGAAGATACCGATAACATCCTTGGTTTTGTTCATCGGTTGGAATTATTCAAATTACATCAAAATGGTCTTGGTAATCAGCAACTCGGGGCCGTCATGCGCCCGATCCATGTACTACTTAATACCCAAACACTACCTGTAGCGTTTGAACAAATGCTTAAAATGCGCTTACAACTGGCGTTGGTGGTGGATGAATATGGTACGGTGCAAGGTTTGTTAACCTTAGAGGATATTTTTGAACACTTACTGGGCGAAGAAATCATTGATGAGGCCGATAAAATTACCGACATGCAACAACTTGCGACTGAACGTTGGGAGCGCTGGAAAAAAGAGCACCGGGTGATTGAAAGCCGAGATGAAGAAGACCCACAATAAGCGCACCTAGGGGAAATCTATCCGTCCCCCAATAAAACGCCATCCCCGCCTAAGCGGAGGATGGCGAAAAAGACCAAAACAGCTTCAATGCACCTGCCAATGGCGAAAATCACTCCCGGTAGGAGCCTGAGAGACGCGTAAATCAAACTCTGGCAACACAGCATAAAGATGGTCAAAAATATCTGACTGAATCCGTTCGTATTCCACCCAAACCGTGGTGGCCGTAAAGCAATATAACTCTAAGGCAACCCCTTCATGAGTCGGTGCCAGCTGACGCACCATCAAGGTCATATGCTGATGAATTTCAGGATGAGCACGAAGGTAGCGTTCTAAATAAGCCCGAAAACTGCCTAAGTTGGTCAACCGACGACCATTTATCGGAGTACTATCATCCACCTGATGCTCACGATTATAGGCGGTAATTTCTTCAACCTTTTGTTTTATATAAGGTTCCAGTAACTGAGCATGGGTTAATCGTTCAATCTCACGCTCAGATAAAAAGTGGATACTCGAGGCGTCAATCAGCACGCTACGTTTGATCCGTCGCCCCCCTGACTCCTGCATTCCTTTCCAGTTTTTAAACGAATCAGAAATCAGTGCGTAAGTCGGAATCGTGGTAATGGTTTTATCCCAATTTTGTACCTTGACCGTGGTTAAGCTGATATCAATCACAGCACCATCCGCACCATATTTTGGCATTTCTAGCCAGTCACCGACACTGAGCATCTTATTGGCCGAGAGTTGAACTCCGGCAACTAATCCTAAAATAGGATCTTTAAATACCAACATAATCACAGCGGTCATCGCACCAACACCGCTGAGTAGAATCAAGGGTGATTTGCCAATCAGAACCGAAGTGATCAATAACGCGGCAATAATAAACAAAATGATTTTCAGACTTTGAGAAATGCCTTTCAGGGGCATATTTCGCCCAATCGAGGTTCGAGAAAGTAACACCTCCAATGCGTTCAACAATGAGTACAAAGCTAGTAGCGCATAAATCACCACCCACAGCGCGACAAACATCAGAATACTTTCTCGTATTGCACTATCCGGAGCCAACCACCATTTGGCCTGAATCCCTATGACTATCCCCTGAATCATTAATGCAATACGGCTAAATAAGTTGCCAGCAAAAAGCACATGACGCCAAGAAGCCTGAGATTGTTCAGCATGCCGCTTTAACCAAGCCACCACACCTCGATGTAATAGGATATGGATAACAATGGCAATCAGCACAATCAGCCCCAAAGCTTCAGTCAGCTGAATCACTTGCGACATCTTAATACCATATTGACTCAACCATTGAGTCATGGATTCCAGCATGCTTTACTCCTTTTCTTACTTTTCTTAGCCTAAAGTGAGACCAATATTGCTGACACATTCATCACGCAACTCTTGGCGTAAATCTTTGATCAACTCAATATCTCTCTCAGTCGCTTCACGTAACGGTCGAAAAATTGCCCATTGCACATCCCATTCCTCGCACACCGCTTGATTATTTTTCTGATTATCGTTGGTAATGACGTCACCGGTTTGCGCTTCTTCCAACTGGGCAACCGTACGCACCGAGATCTGACTGATTTTTTGCATCGATTGGTAAAGATCATCCCGATCTAATAAGCCATGCAATAAGGTAGACAATGCTTCACAGGCATCAATGGCGGGATAAACTAAATAAAGCTCAAACTCCGCGGCGGTCGGAATTAAGACTTCCAGCTTTTCTAATTGACGTTCGAAATTGATTTTAGCATTTTTCACCGTCATCAGCTCCCAGACGCTATCAAGGATATCTCGATAGCCACGCGCTTGAGCAAACTCCGTTTGTTCACAGAACAAGGCGTAATTAGGATACATACGTTCACATAGGCATGCCATAAAGGTAATCTGTTGCCAAGGTTCAAACTTCTCAAGACGAAGTTGTAATGGGTTCTGTAACATAGCCACTCTAATGGTTGTGGAAAAAGACAACGAAAGTGTACTGGATAACCAGCAGAGGGAAAAGGATGCTTATCGATAATGTGCCCGATAATAACCCAAGATCAGATTGATATAACAAGATAGGGAAGCAGGATCATTTCCCTATCTTGGGCTGGCGGTTAAATATTCAGCAACAGGCTGGTTAACCAATGCGATGGGTACATTAATGGTTTGGCTGTCCCCTTTAATCACGCTTAATTCTCAAAAGACTAGCTGATCCTTAATGATCGCAAGCATTAACGCCTGAGGTTAAACGCCCACCAAGATAAGCCTGAACTAATAATTCTGGTGTCTCTGATGGTGCACCAACAACAACTTGAATTGAACGCGCTTCAAACAGCTGTTTCGCTTTTTGGCCCATTCCACCCGAAATAACCAATTCGACATTTTTGTCACCTAACCATGCTGGCAATAATCCAGGTTCATGGGGAGGAGCATCAACATCATTTCGTGAGACAATTTTTTTAGTATCTAAATTCACATCTAATAGTGCGAAGTTTTTGCAATGACCGAAATGTAGATCAAGTTTTCCGTCTGCGACAGGGATAGCTATTTTCATTTTATTTCCTTTATCTAACAAGCAATTGCCTGTACTTGATTCCAAATAATTTGAATCTCTTTTGATACATCGCTCTCACCTAGCTCGATCACACTTTTCTCTTCGATTTGAGCCTGAGTGATCGCTTTGTCATATCGGATTCGTCCAAGAATATGAGCGCGATAAGCAGCAGCAAGACCTTCAATCTCGGCCGTCATATCAGGGTTTATGTCCCATTTATTTACCACGATAGAAGCTGGTAGGGAAAAATGTTTCGCCAGCTGCAAAACACGTTCAATATCATGCTTTCCTGATAATGTTGGTTCGGTAACTAATACCAAAAAATCGGCACCAGTAATGGAAGCAATAGCTGGACACCCTATTCCGGGAGGCCCATCAACCAACAAAACATCAGCCTGTATTTGTCTGGCTTTTTTCTTTGCTTCCTGCCTCACCAGACTCACCAGTTTTCCGGAATTTTCGGCTGCGATACCCAAATGCGCGTGAACCATAGGGCCAAAACGGGTGTTTGAATGATACCATTCACCACATTTCCTTATAGGGAAGTCAATACAATGATCAGGACAAAAATGGACACAGACACCGCAGCCTTCACAAGCAATCGGATCGATACGATATTCACCACTTTCTTCGTTACGCTGGATGGCACCGAAACGGCAGTAATCGGTACATACGTCACACTGCGAACAGTCTTGAGTGCGAATAACCGCTTCATGTCCGCTAGTAAAGGTATGAATAGTCTGGATATCAGGTTGAAGGATCAGGTGTAAATCGGCAGCATCAACATCACAATCAGCGAATACCGCTTTATTGGCTAACGAGGCAAATGACGCTGTGAGACTGGTTTTACCTGTCCCTCCTTTACCACTTAAAATCACAATTTCCTTCATGCAACCTCTCCCGATTCTAAAACAAGTTTTATTGCAGACAATAATTGACTAAACTCGTCTTTTAATTGAGGTAATGCTGAAAACAATGACTCTCCCCGAGAGTAAGCTTCAGCTATCTTTCTGTTTTCGGGAATACGAAGCAAAACAGCGATGCCCTGATCCGCACAAAACCAATCAACACAGTTATCTATATTCTCAAAACGATTAATGATGACAGCAAAGGGGCGCTTTAACACTTCAAGCGTTTTGACGGCGATCTTCAAATCATGCAAACCAAATGGAGTGGGTTCTGTAACCAATAGAACAAAATCTGCATCCTGCACCGTACTCACCATTGCACAGGACGTCCCCGGAGGTGAGTCAATAATCGTCACTCCGTCTGATACCTGTTCTTTTACCGCATCAATCACCGGCGTCGCCATGGATGCACCGACATTCAATAAGCCTTCTATATAACGTATATTTCCTGCTTGGCCTTGGTTAAGCAAACCAACCGGATGCATTTCTTCCGTAATGGCTCTTTCAGGGCAAACATAGACACATCCACCACAACTATGACAAAGTTCAGGAAACACCATGGCATATTTCCCTTGAGTAACAATGGCATTAAACTGGCAGATATCAACACAATCGCCACATCCTGTGCAGCGTTGACGATCAATGACAGGAACCGGTACGCAAACCTTTTCGCTTAGCTCTATTTGTGGCTGAAAAAACAACTTCCCATTAGGCTCTTCAACATCGCAATCTAAATAAGTCACGGTACTCTCTGCTGACAGAGCCAATGCGATGGATACGGTTGTTTTGCCGGTTCCACCTTTACCAGAAGCAATGGCTAACTTCATAACTTCCCTCAATTTGATAAAAATTCAAGCTCCGAGCTTTTATCTCCCGAAGCTTGAGTTTATAGATCAGGCTTCTATGAGCTTGCCGCTATTAAGTAATTCAAGACACGCCTTCAGCGTCACTGAATCACTGTTAAAAATTTTAACGCCAGCACTTTTAAGCACTAGAGTGGCTTTGGGCCCACAAGAACCCGTGACCAAATATTGGACACCAGCCGCGATAACATCCTGAGCGGCCTGAATACCGGCTCCCTGAGCTGAAGCTGAATTGAGGTCATTATTCAGATATTGGATACTTTGCTGATCGGTATCGTAAATCAAAAATCCTGGCGCTCGACCAAACTTAGGATCTAATTCACCATTCAACGTGGATGATGCGGTAGTAAAAGCGATTATCATCTATGTGCCCTTTTATATACTGTCCCGTGTTAATGCCTGTATTCGTACTAGGCCGTAGAAAGTGCTCTGTGCTATTCAAAGTCAACAAATCCAATTCGGCCTTGTCCCACAGCATTTCTTCCCTGCCCTTGAACAGGAGTTCTCCGCCTCATTCCTTGAGAACCTTGCACGTTTTGTCCAGCTCTACGACCATTTCCAACCCCGGCGTTATCTCTTCTGTTACAATTTGGCCCGTCTTGACAGGCATTTCTCATTCGCTGACGTCGTCTGATGCGTTTACATGATTCACCATCACGCATGCGAGTTTGCTCTTCCCCACGACTCAACCCCATACTTCGGCCAGTACGTGGCCCATTACCTTGTGGTCCTGTTTTGTCATATCTAGGCATCGTTGCCTCCTAAATGTTTAATTTGTCTTCGACAGTGATTATCTGAGTTCCGGCAACCATTTCCTTGTGTCCTCTGCCTTATTCGCCGTCTCTTACCGCAACCAGGCATAGCAAAAGACACCCGTTCAAGCTGATCTTTCTGCCAACATTCAATAAGCTCGGAAACTTCCCCGGAACAGAACGGATAAACATTGATGCCTTGTTCTTCAATGGCTAACTGCAAGGAACGGGAAATCGCGCCACATATCAGCAAGTCGACTTTCTGAGAAACCAAAAAAGTCAGTTTATTGATTGCCGAGTCCACAGGTAAATCGACCACTTGTTGCTGCTGGATTACACTTTGTTGCGCTTCCAGCAACAAGACATGTTGTGCAACATCAAAAACCGGAGAGATTCGATTATTCCAAATAGTTAATGCGACTTTCATTCTGGACTCCATTGCTGATAATCCCTATAGAGCAACAAGCATTCCACTTTAATAACAAATACAAATTAAACTTATCCCTTTGTTTTTTAATACAAAACTAGAAAGATAAAAATCAGAGTTCCACACTACTGTTGCAATATTGCAAGCATAGTGATTGCAGTTCGATTCACAAATGCAACCATTGCAACGCCTTCTCACCCCATCACCAAACGTGACCTTATTCACGCTTTGCACAACACATCACCATTTCTAGGACTTTTTCCTAGTTCACCTAAGCCGCTCTCTGATGTTCAGAGATCAGACAAGACATACACTTTGCGACAACGCTTTAATGTCCCTTTTATTTATACGGCAAAGAGAACGTATTATGTTGCAATTCCTAGAACAAGTCAGAAAACCGACGCTAGACATCCCCGTCGAAGTAAGACGGAAAATGTGGTTTAAGCCCTTTCTTCAATCTTATTTAGTGGTCTTTATTGGCTATATGGCCATGTATTTGGTGCGCAAAAACTTCAATATTGCGCAAAATGATATGATCTCAACCTATGGTCTATCGATGACCGAACTGGGCTTAATCGGCCTTGGTTTTTCGATTACCTATGGGGTAGGTAAAACGTTAGTTTCTTACTACGCTGATGGTAAAAACACCAAACAATTTCTTCCCTTTATGCTGATCCTTTCCGGTTTAGCCATGCTTGGCTTTAGCTTTAGTATGGGTGGCGGTAGTGTGAGCCTGTTCTTAATGATCGCTTTTTATTCATTAAGTGGTTTATTCCAAAGTACCGGTGGGCCATCAAGTTATTCGACCATTACCAAATGGACACCACGCAATAAACGTGGCTCTTACTTAGGGCTATGGAATATGTCACACAACGTCGGTGGCGCTGGTGCGGCTGGGGTGGCTTTATTTGGCGCTAACTACCTGTTTGATGGCCATGTAATCGGTATGTTTATCTTCCCGTCTATTTTGGCATTAATCATCGGTTTTATCGGCTTACGTTATGGTAGTGACTCACCAGAAGCTTACGGCTTAGGTAAAGTTGAAGAGCTGTTTGGCGAAGCGATCAGTGAAGAAGATACTGCTGCCGAAGCGAACAACATGACTCAATGGCAAATTTTTGTTGAGTATGTTTTGAAAAACAAAGTCATTTGGTTACTTTGCTTTGCCAATATTTTCTTATATGTCGTACGAATCGGGATTGACCAATGGTCTACGGTTTATGCTTTCCAAGAGCTTGGTCTTTCAAAAGAAGTAGCAATTTCTGGCTTCACCATGTTTGAAGTCGGTGCACTCATTGGCACCTTGATGTGGGGGTATTTATCTGATCTCGCCAATGGTCGCCGCGCATTAGTCGCCTGTGTATCACTTGCCTTAATCATTATGACGCTGGAGTTCTACCAACACGCCAGCAGCGAATTTATGTATCTGGCCTCCCTTTTTGCTCTTGGCTTCTTGGTGTTTGGCCCGCAACTTCTCATTGGTGTTGCTGCGGTTGGCTTCGTACCGAAAAAAGCCATCTCGGTCGCAGATGGGGTCAAAGGCACCTTCGCCTACTTAATCGGGGATAGTTTTGCGAAACTGGGCCTCGGCATGATTGCTGATGGAACACCAATTTTTGGTCTTACCGGTTGGAAGGGTACCTTTGCTGCGCTGGATACCTCTGCATTTCTTTGTATTACCTTACTCGCTTTTGTTGCGATAGCTGAAGAGCGAAAAATTCGTAAAGAGAAAAAACGCCTGCTGCAGCTTGCAAGCAATCAAGCTTAATGATTCTCTCCCCACCGAAGAGCGACCTAGTCGACCAGTAGGATGGGGATAGCTGCCAAGTGGCAGGCCTATCATGACCTAGCCTGCCACTATTGCCCTCATCAATATTGTATTTATCCAATTACTCATTGCCAGCATCCTATTTTGGCGTTAATTTACCCAATTGGTTCTTCTAATCGATTCTGCTCATGTATAACGTCGTCTTAGTTGATGATCATATGATTGTCCGCTCCGGTTTCGCTCAGCTACTAAACCTTGATCCCGAGATCCAAGTCGCGGGAGAATTTGGCACCATTGATGACGCCACACGAGGCCTACCAGGCTGTCATGCGGATGTGGTGATCTTAGATATTTCCATGACCAATGAGAGTGGTTTTACGCTATTAGAAGCATTACCTTCAGGTATTGCGGCCATCATGTTAAGCGTACATGACTCTCCAGCCATGGTAGAAAAAGCGTTCGAGTTAGGCGCGAAAGGTTATTTGAGTAAACGATGCAGTCCTGATGAATTGATTCAGGCGGTCAAAACCTGTGCTCAAGGTGGCTGTTACCTGACCCCAGAAATCGCGAGTCGTTTGGTTATGCCAAAACAAACCCACTCACCTTTAGCCTCTCTCACCCCTCGAGAACGCGAAGTGTGTCAATTATTAGCAGAAGGCATTGACGTAAAAGCCATCGCCCAACAACTTGGCCTAAGCCCAAAAACGGTGCATGTGCACCGCGCAAATGGTATGGATAAACTGGGAGTCACGAATAATGTCGCGTTAGCCAAACTGATCACGAACGAGCTTAACTAATGCGCCTGCACCCATTTACAGCGCTCTGCAGCATGATGGTCACTGCTTGTGCGTGGTTCTGCTTATGGGTCATTGGGGTCTATTTTGTCAACGACTCGGAACTGGCTATATTATTTTTTCCTTTTGCTTTGCGATTAGGAATTACTCTGCACTGCGCGCCTCGCTACTGGTTAATCATTTACCTTACAGAATGGACACTGACCATCAGTTTGGCGTTATTACTGGCTCAGCCACAATGGTTAACCATTTTAATTGCCAGTGTATTAAGCCTTCCTATCACTGCCGTGGCCTATCATTATTATACTGGCGAGCAATGGCGCAGGCTGATGGTGATGGGCACACTGATTACCCTAAGTGCGACCCTCAATGCCGCTTCTGTCAGCCTGCACGTCCCCTCCATTTATCTCACTTGGTTGGTCAGCTTAACGGGGGGGCTGATGGTGGTTCCGACCTGCTATTTATTATGGAACTACCTGTTCCAGACCCATTGGATCCCGCTGTCAGTACAACTGATTCGGCGAACACCACGCTTTAACATCAAAGCGATCTCGCTGTGTAGCCTGCTATTTTTTATTAGCATTATCTTACAAACCAGCTTACCGGAAGAGTTACGCCGCTTTGCCCCTTTCTGCCTCGCGATTCCGATCATTTTATTAGCATTACGCTATGGCTGGCAGGGCGCGTTACTCGCGACTCTCCTTAATAGTATTGCCTTAATTGCCGCCCGAAGCGATGTCACGAACCTAGAAATCACCGACTTATTACTCTCTATCTCAGCACAAAGTTTAACCGGGCTATTTCTCGGGGTTGCCGTACAAAGACAGCAAGATCTCAACAGCCAATTACGCCAAGAATTGAGGCGTAATCAATCATTATCTCAGCAACTGGTCAAAGCAGAAGAGTCCGTTCGAAAAGAAGTCGCGCGCGAGTTACATGATGAGATAGGCCAGAGCATTACCGCCATTCGTACTCAAGCCAGTATCATTAAACGTGCAGAGCAAACCCAAATAAAAGAGGCTTGCGCTCATACCATTGAACAACTGTCACTGAATGTTTACGACACGACCAAACGGCTGCTGAGTAAATTACGGCCACGATCGTTAGATGATTTACGCCTCTTAGAAGCCATTCAGCAACTGATCCGAGAGATGGAATTTGCCCGTAATGGCATTCAAGTCAACTTAACCGTGCAAGGTAAAGTGGAAACCCTCAGCGATACACTGCAAGTCACCCTATTTCGATTGTGTCAAGAGGCATTAAATAACGCACGTAAGTATGCTCAAGCGAACAATATTGACATTTCATTAGTAGTGGCAGAAAAAATCACCTTATGCATCGAAGACGATGGTATTGGTTTTAGCCAAATCGATAGCCTGCAAGGGATGGGGCTCAAAGGCATGAAAGAGCGAGTACAAGCATTAGGTGGGCGGTTTTCTCTCCAGTCACAAAGTTCATCACCGAGCGGCACACAATTGTATGCTCAATTACCCATAGTGTAGCAGTAGCCATGTTGAGTTTTTTATATCGTTCCCATACCCCTTCACCCTTGACCGATCCCGCAACGATCAATGCGACCTATCGCTACTGGCGTTTACACATCATGCTTGGTATGTATCTAGGCTACGCGGGGTTCTACTTTACACGGCGAACACTCAACTATGCGGCCCCTAGCTTGCTGACGGATTTAGGATTAGATAAAGGCGACTTTGGCTTATTAGGAACGTTATTTTACATCACGTACGGTTGCTCTAAATTTATTTCTGGGACAATTTCTGATCGCTCAAACCCGCGCTATTTTATGGGTATCGGCTTGATTGCTACTGGCTTTATCAACATTGCTTTTGGCTTTTCCAGTTCGATCAGCGCCTTTATTTTACTCTGGGTTCTTAATGCTTGGTTTCAAGGATGGGGTTGGCCGGCTTGCTCCAAATTATTAACGACTTGGTATTCTCGCTCTGAACGAGGTTGGTACTGGGCCATTTGGAACACGGCGCACAATATTGGTGGGGCATTGATTCCGATCATGGTTGGCTACCTAACACTGCACTTTGGTTGGCGACATGGTTTTATTTGGCCGGGCGTGATTGGGGTACTGATTGGGTTGATTCTCTGCTGGCGATTGCGAGATAAACCCATTACTCAAGGTTTACCTAAAGTGGGTAACTGGAGGAACGATCCACTAGAACAGGCTCAAGAAAATGAAGGGCAAGGATTAAGTTACCAACAAATACTCGCCCAGTATGTCTTCACTAATCGCTATATTTGGTTACTCGCTGCCAGTTATATTTTGGTTTATATCGTACGCACCGCCATTAACGACTGGGGAAATTTGTACTTAACCGAGCAGCATCACTACAGCCTAATCAACGCCAATGCCGCGCTGTCTTTATTCGAAGTGGGTGGATTTATTGGTTCACTGGTAGCAGGTTGGGGATCGGATAAATTATTTGCTGGTAACCGCGGCCCGATGAACCTCCTGTTCGCGATTGGTATTTTCTTATCGGTTGCCGCGTTATGGCTCATGCCTATGACGCACTTTATATTTCAGTCGGCGGCCTTATTTTGTATCGGTTTTTTTGTGTTTGGGCCACAAATGTTAATTGGTATGGCGGCGGCAGAATGCTCCCATAAAGACTCTGCAGGGGCGGCAACCGGCTTTGTTGGGCTTTTTGCCTACATGGGCGCAGCACTGGCCGGCTATCCGTTGGCCATCATTTTGGAACACTACCAGTGGAATGGTTTCTTTATCACCATTGCTCTCTGCGCTGGAGTCATCGGCTTACTGCTGCTGCCTTTTCTTTTAGCTCAATTGCCGATAAAAAGTCAGCGCCACATCACACACCATTGAGCAGCAATTTCGAACAAAATGTCATCACGGACAAAATATAATCGCGAAAGGTCAACAGCCCCTAATGACCTCTCACTATGCCCAAACAACTTGGAGTTGCAGATCGGCGGCAAGTGAGTTCATCGCCATAAGCATAGACAGGCTATGTGATTACAGTCAACGAACGTAGCCCCGGCAGATTCAAGTAAGAAGGGGATTATAAGCGGTGCTACTGATGCACTTTAAAATGGCTCATATGCTGGCTCAACTGTTGTGCCAACGCTTTCAACTCCTGGCTGGCATGTTCTGATTGCTCACAGGCATTGACCGTCTGGGCAACCGCATCATTAATATTAGCGATGTTGCGGTTAATTTCATCAGAAACAGAAACCTGCTCACTGGCGGCACTGGCGATCTGAATATTCATCGCGTTAATCGTTTCAACGGTGGTGGTAATTTCATGCAACGCGGTACCGGCTTGTTCGGCCTGCTGAACAGAATGTCCCGAGCTATCAATACTATGCTGCATCACATTGACGGCCTGTTTTGAACCTTGCTGCAGCCGCTCGATCATGGTTTGGATTTCTTCGGTCGACTGCTGAGTTCGGCTTGCTAAAGCTCTGACTTCATCAGCAACCACAGCAAAACCTCGCCCTTGCTCACCGGCACGGGCCGCTTCAATCGCGGCATTTAACGCTAATAAGTTTGTCTGCTCGGCAATACTACGAATCACCTCAAGCACGGCATCAATATCACGACTCTGCTGCTCTAACTGTTGAAGTACTTGTCCGGTCTGTTCAATATCATTCGACAGCTGATTTATTCCCCCAACCACCAAAGCCACGATCGATTGTCCGTCGAATGTTGCTTTATTGGCTGCTTCGGTTGCCTCTGCTGCTTCAGCAGCATTCTTCGCGACTTCCTGCACCGTTGCGACCATTTCATTCATTGCCGTGGCCACTTGCTCGGTTTCCGAATGCTGCCGTTGAATGATACTCCCAGTTTGCTCAGTCACCTGAGAAAGCTGCTCTGCGGCAGAATTCAGCGATAGAGAAACTCGGTTTGCTTGCACGACGGTATCATGCACTTTGTTCACAAAGTGGTTAAATTGGCGCGCTAATTCTCCCACTTCGTCTTTAGCACGGTCATCCAACCTCAATGTGAGATCACCATCACCATGTGCAATATCAGCCATCGCTTTCGCCGCTCGATTAATTGGGCTGGTAATGCCCAGCGCAATCAAATACGCAGCAAGCAAACCTAATACCAGCGCCGCTAACGCTCCCCACATGGCTTGGTACAACAGCCCTTGTTCCGCTGCCACACTGTGGCTACGATCCATCGCAATTTCTATCACCGCGATCGGATGACCAGAATAATCAGGAATGGTGTGCAGATAGGTCGCTAACGGTTTCCCTTTTAACTCACTGCGACCCTGTTCGAATTCAGCTTGCCCTTTAAATACCGCCATGATTTGCTCGGGTGCGCTTAACATGACGCCATCTGTAGTAGAAGCAAAAGTGCTTACCTGACCATTTTCAACGGTATATAGATTAACATCCACACCAAAGGACTGTTTAAACTGGTCAAAAAAGGTCTGATCAAACGACATGCCGAACTCCACGGAGCCGACATGCTGCTTCTGGTAATAAACAGGAACAATGCCGCGAATGCCAATTCCTGCGACCCCTTTTTCCAATCCCATGATCGTGCGCTGAGACTGATTGGTGGTCACAACAGTTTTACGAAACGAGGCGAGATCGTCGCCAAATTTCTCTGGCTTATGAGCACGAAGAAAGGAGATTGCCGGCGGAGTATGAAACTGAAATTGTCTCACACCATATTCTTGTGCCACGGTTTTAAACATCGGTATCACACGGCTTGCTAGCGCTTGGCGATCTCGATAGGCAAAATCCTGTTGGATTTCTGGCGTTAGAGCAACCACTTTGGCCAACCCAGTAGCTAAATTGCCACTGCTATCGATCCGCGCCAGAGCGATATCATAAAAGCCCCTCAATTCGCGCATCTCAGCCACCTTCACCGCCTCTCGCGACTTCGACAATGATAGTGCGATGGTTAACGCCGAAACTAACACCACCAGCAAGCTTATCGCGAACATCACGCGAGTCTGAATTTTAAACTGGTCAAACATACCGAATCCCTTGTTTTGCACTTTTATTTACTATCGGTGAAGTGCACGATTTGTGAACCTGCTAAACATCATCCAATTGATCTATCTCAATCTTCTTAACATAAATATTAGGATATTTAATACAGGTCACAAATCATTTGGGAACGCGATCCTCAATTGCGTCAGGCTGGGCTCACGGCTTTGTCTTTCTCGCTATTCTGGCTGATATAACGCCATCCGAGTCGAAACTTTTTGCAGATACTGTTTTGTCTCGTCGTAAGGTAAATGCTGGATCAACCGTTGATACACTTGTTCTGGTGTAAGTTGATTGATAATCACAGCAGCTTGACGAATATTGGTCGAGCGATCGGGGTTAAAAGTACGCGCCACATTACCGGCACCGGTATTGTAAGCGGCAATCGTACAATATAAACGGCTTTGATCATCGGTAATCGCTTTGAGATAACTACTATTGAGAATATGTAAATACGCCGCCCCCGTTTCAACATTAATCTCAGGCTGATATAAATCAGCTTCTGTCATCGGCGCATCAATCTGACGTATCCGTCGATTCACATCATGCCCTGCGGTCGTTGGGACGATTTGCATTAAACCAAATGCAGGCACATGCGATTTTGCTTGAGGACGAAACGCAGATTCACTGTGCATGATGGCCATCACCAGTGCTGGATCTAACGCCCATTTCCCGCTTTCTTCCAGCGCTAACGGTTGATAGGTTTTTGCCCTCGTTGCTAAACTATTGTTCGGTAAGTTGACCTTATAACTGATGATTTTTTTCGGCGCTTGTGGAGCCGTAACTTCCTGATCGGTCGCCTGCTCTGTGGAAGAATTTGTAAGCGGTTGGCGGTGAGCTTGATACTGCTGGCTAATGACCATTATTCGCGCTTTCGCTTCATCAAGTAACGCCATTTTTTTTCGATAGGCCCGCTGGTAAATAAAATCATCAGCCACCCCAATATTCGCCGCAATGAGTCGGTCGGCCTGAATATCATATTCATTCATTTGCGCGTAGGTTTGCTCAATGATAAATTTTTTCTCTTTTTGCTCTTGGGTCATCGAGTAGTCAAGGTTTGCGGTAGAGACTTCCGCTTGAGTCAAATCTAAAGTTTCACCATCGGAAAGTTGTGCTTGCGCTTCGATGAGCTGACTCACCTGAGCTTGATCCATTGAAGGGTCGACTAATACCGATACCACTGCGGTATTATTTTCATAATCGACGACCCTTTTGACCGCGTTGCTCTCACTGTAAGTCACTTCGGTGGACGAATCGGAGAGTTCTGCGCTTCCCCAACGATCAATTAACGCCAGACGCTGTTGATCAAGTTGAGTGGTATACGCGTCTCGCCACGCTTCATACTCATCTAGCCGTGCATCAACATACTTCTCAAATTCTTGATATTGCGCTTGTTTACTCTGTTTTACCTGCTCGGTTGCTTGAGTGAGTTCAGCAAACGCCGCCTCTGAATTGGCCACACTCACTGAAGATAACGTACTCAATAACAATACCAAGAGGGGCTTTTTTGTGCCTTTCATCATTTATTCCTGATAAAAAAGGCAGGGATAAACACCCTGCCTTATAAAAACCATCATTAACTCGTTTAATCCAAGTTAAATTATAACGCTTTCAATGAATTGAGTGCTTCTGTTAAATCTTGGGCCGCTTTTTCACTATTAAATTGGGCCCATAATTTTGACTCTTTACTCGCTTCATCCACCACTTGGTTGACGTTTTCTTGATAGGCTTCTTTATCCATTCCTACCAATACATAAAGGCCGCCCGCCGGGCTTACTTGGCTCACAATCAACTTACTGTTTGATAAACTGCGTGTGACTACGTTTTTGGTAACGTTCTCAAACGTTTCTACCACATTTTCTACTGCAGCCTCATTGCTGGTTTCTACTGAGCTTTGTACCGCTTGCTTAAACATATTGTTGACATCAGTTTGGAACTGAGAAGCAAGCTGTACTCGTGCGTCATTGATCGCGACTTTACGCATCACACTCATACCTGCAGCGCTTTTCTTCGCATAGCCTGTGGCACCTGCGGCAAGATCTTTAGGCATGACATCACAGATCCACGCCGGCGCTTCAACAGACGGGGTATCAGGAAAAGTACATTGAGCAAACTGCTGCGCTTGTTCAACGGTTTGAGTACTGCTACATGCGGCAACAGAGAGCGCAAGCACACTCATTACTATTGTTTTTTTCATCATTCATTCCATATTATTGAACGGTCAAAACACCATTATAAGTTCTTAAATTTGCACTCAAGATCTAACCAACTTTTACAAGGATTAGGTACAACCTGAGCTTGATCCCCTTTGCGGATCTTCAGCGCAGTGTCCTCATCAATCGTCACCCATGAGAATTTCGCCTTAATACCATGCTCAGGGTTATTGACAATGGTTCCCTTGCCGACACCAAAAGTTTCTCGCTCGCCATCTTCACTTTTCATAATTTTAGAGAAGGAAATTTCATCTTTCGGTTGGATATTTTTATCTGACCCAACGCCAATTTTCACCATACTACCGCTTTCGCATTGACGCAATTCTAATACTGAAGCCTTAGCCGCAAGCAATGACTTTAACTCTGCGCTGTATTCAACGGCTTCAGCCGCCGCTTTACTCGCTAACCCTTGATAACCCGCATCACTGATTGGGCAACTTGAATTACGCGTCTCGGTAGAGGCATACTCATCACCTTTAATATCAATGCGTTTTACTAATGCCATGTCAGGCAGTGAGACAACTTTAACAATCCCTGCGACTTCCATTTTATAGCTACATTTGGCTGGCACATGCACGGTTTCGCCTTTTTTATTTTTATAGCTGCGCGCTTCACTGAAAGACTTAGAAAAATCCAGATTGGTCACTTCAGTTAACACCGCATAATCGGCAATTGGCACACCTTTAGTATTATAACGACCACTTTGCTCGGCTAGCTTAATTTCACCTTTCAGTTTATTCGCCAATTTACGATCAACCAGCTCGGTACCGGTTTCAACGATTTGGCTTTCCAGTGAGTTACGAATCACCGATTGCACACGATCTTGCGCCACATCTCTAAAGTTGACGTCCACGGGTAACACAATCGCTTTAACATCTTGGCTCGCTTTCGCAGGAACCTCTGACTCCAAAAGAGGAACAGACGTATCCGGTGTACAAATAGGGACTGGCCCCATCGAAATACAGCCAGAAAGTAATGTAGACACACCTAGCGCCACTGCAGTTTGTTTAAACATTAAGATAACTCCATCGTTTTTTTTATTTGAATCCTAGTGAAGACCATAAACCTTGTTGTTCAATCAACTCCATCAAGTGACGCTGAGCGCCTTCTTGTGAAAGAGCATAATTGGATAAGGAGTTGCCACTAGAGATAATTTCATTACTGGCGAGAATAGTTCCGTTCTGCGCTTGGAGTGTAAGCGACGTGAACAGAGTGGAAATATAGGCATCGCCGACCCGACTTTGCCGAAGCTCTGAGGTCAGGATAAGGGAATGAGTTCGCTTGCTTGAGCGATTAAAACTGGTTTTTAAACGTTGAGAAGAAAGCTTATCCGCTAATAACTCAGCACTTTTGTGATTATTTGCAGCAGCCACCACTTGAATCAGGATAGATGATTGCGCCTGAGCAACTTGTTTCTCTAATTGCTCAATTTGCGGTGCCGCTGGAGCTGAGGCACCAAGCGAACGAAGCATTGCTTGGCGTACCGCAACATGATTCATCTCACTTAATAAATGACGGCTTTCTAACCACCAAGGAAGCACATCTTGATGGCCTCGTTTACTGATCTGTGCCTTTGCTTGGCGATCACTGTGTTGAATATCAGCTTGCAATTGAGCGATCACGGTGGCTCGGCTCACTTGAGCTTGCACATAATACGCAATGTCGTTTTTTTCTACTTTCGGATATTCAATCCCGGTTAATGTTACCGTCGCCGTTTTACTATTGACTTTATTATCCACCAGAGAGCTACTGACGGTGTTGGCGTTTTGACTTTGAAAAACATCGCGAGAAGAGAAAGAGGAATCGATCTGAGTCCATAACTGAGCGTTGATCTGGCTCAGGGCCATTTGTTTCGCTTGTTCTAAACTGCGCCCTTGTCCAACCGCGACAAGATAGATCGGATCATTAGTTTCTGGTAACGAATACCAACTGGGTGGGTTCGTTGATTGGCAAGCAACTAAAAACAGCGCCAGCAAAGGCAGAAGGAAGTTTTTCTTGACAGTAAACATAAGGAGAATTGGCCAAATCCTGACATAAAAGTAACATTTGCGTACTATAGCTTGATTTATTCTGACATGAACACCCTTTTTGGGAAAAATATCACTTTTTTATGAAACAGAGCAGACTTTTCCCGATTAAAAATCAACAGCTATCCCCATCTGGATATTGATGACGTAGGGCCATACTCATGGCCCTTTTCATTTACTCTTTTCAATAACAGATAAGCTTAGTTTTTCGTCACCGTAATAATAGGCGCACTGTTATCCGCCGCATTGAAGTCGAAATGGTAGCTGCCTGCTTCGGCTATTGTGATGCTGATATTACCACTGGCACCGCCAACTTCCATCGTCAAAGGTGTACCAAGTACCAGCGCACCTTGAGCACCAAAGTTAGTAGCATCAGCCCAGTCGGCACTGGCCACTTTCATCTCATAGCTTCCTACCGCTAGCGTAATATCGAGTGAGTAAATATCATTGGCAACATAACTAAACTTGGCAGCAGAATCTGGCGCTGGCGTCTCCCAACTTGTGATAGTGCCACGTAGGTACAACGCTGTTTCACCAAATGTAGGCGCATCGGCAGCTTTGGTGACAGAGACCACCGGTTTGGCTACGCTTTCATCTTGCTCGTTCACTGCGTTTAAGATGAAATTGTATTTACCTGTTTCAGCAACCGTAAGTTTACAATTTTCTTCTGTACCTAACTCAAGAGAGTCATTAGCTAAATCCGCAGCATCACAACCGATGTTGGGATTTGCCCAGCCTGAATCCGCAAATTTGAACTCATGCTCACCGGCTTCAAGAACGCCAGTGACAGAGTACAGACCGTTACCAATAAAGGTCATCGCCCAGTCACTGCTATCAGACCATTCGTTCATCGAGCCTTTGACATACACCACAGCATCACCATAGGGAGGTATGCTAGAGACATCTTTATTGTCTTTATTGACTGGCAAACCTACACCTTGCGCGCCGTTTTGTGGCTGAACAAATACCGCCGTAGTGAGCGCAGGAACGGTAAAGGTTTCAGCTGAGAAGCTTGCACCTTGCACGATGTTATCCGCAGAGTTTTGTTGAACTTGATGCAGCTCGAAACCTGTTGCGCCAGCAACTTTGAAAGATTGCTCCGTTGATGTTGAGTTCACAACAGCCACAATCGCATCGTAGTTCGAATCCAAATCGGCACCTGCTGATGTACCATCGTCGATGGACATCACAATCAAGCCTTCCACTTGGTCTTGGCCCACGTTGCGGAAATCAACCCGATTCATCACCTCTTGCGCGGTGTCTAAGCGGAACAGTTCACTGGTACTACGAATTTTTAGTAACTCTAGGAATTGTTGCTTCGTCAGCTCGATGTCGGTTGAGTCTGGTTTCGCCGTGCTGTCACCGACGATGGTTTTGATTAGCTCCCAGTTTGCACCGTCTTTATCTTCACGCGGTAAACCAACGTTCCAGTTGTTATCGCGCCCATCAAAGAAGACTCGGTTAAACCAGTCACCCGAATCGTACGAGTCGCGCTGCATGGATTTCGAACGCAATAACTCAGATCCCATATGGATGAACGGAATACCTTGGCCTAGCATCACCGTTGATAACGAGACAGATTGCATGCGTGCACGCTCAGCTGATGAAGTACCGGTCGCGATCTTATAGGCGTTATTGTCCCATAGCGTTTGGTTATCATGCTTAGAAACATACGAGATATTTTCTGATGGTGCTTTGGTGTAGCCCGCTGGCGCACCATTGTAATCGACGTTTTTACCTAGTTTAGTATCGCCTTTGTAATCCAGAAGAACATAATCGGCTAAGTTACCGGCCATGCCTAGACGAACCAGATCTTGGTTGTGTAAACGACCATTGATCGATTTTGCATCGGTTTTGGTTTCTTCGTTTGGATAAGCGGCATTACCGAAACCTTGGTTAAAGCGAAGTGGGTGCAGCCCCTCAGAATCAACACCGCCATCAAACGGGCTTCCGCCACGCACTGCGTCACGCAGACGATCCGAGAAAGTACCGATTTCTGTCCCCGCCATGTTGACTTGTGTCGCTTGATCGAAGCGATCGTTTTGCGCAACTTCACCGAAGTCCCAGCCTTCGCCGTAGAACAAAGTATTCGGATCAATTTCACGGACTTTTTCAAGTGCGTAGACCATGACATCTTTCGGCTGGTGGCCCATAAGGTCAAAACGGAAACCATCGACTTTGTAGTCATCCGCCCAAATCAACAGCGAATCAACCATCAGTTTGCCCATCATAAGGTTTTCGGTTGCGGTGTTATCACAACAGGTTGAGTTTTCGACACCGCCAGTGTTGACGTTTAGACGGTGGTAATACCCAGGGACAATTTTATCCAGTACTGATTTTTCGTTCACGCCAGAGGCATTGGTGTGGTTGTACACCACATCCATCACTAATTTCAGCCCCATTTTATGGGTCGCTTGCACCATTTCACGGAACTCAAGGATACGCGTAGCGCCGTTAGGATCAGTCGCATAACTGCCTTCTGGCACGGTGTAATGGTATGGATCGTAACCCCAGTTGAAGCTATCTAACATGCGAAGGTCGTTCATTAACGCTTGTGCTTTATCTGTCGCAGGATCGTAGCTGTTGAGTACCTCTTCAATGACTTTTGTCTCAGATTCGGTTTCGCAAACGGAAGCATCAGGTTTAATACCACATAGCTTGCCTACCGTATCGGTAATATCAACACGATTTGCCGCATCTTCATCTACCGTAGCAATATCGAAAGCGGGCAGAATGTGAAGGGTTGTTAGACCTGCATCTTTTAATGCTTGCAGATGTGAAACCGATTCGCGGTTTGCTTCGGTGAGTGCTAAGTACTTACCGTTGTATGCTTTGGTACCTTGAGTGTCGCTAAAGCTAAAGTCGCGAAGGTGAGACTCGTAAAGGACGTGATCTTCGTCTTTGTTAACCGTTGGTCGTGCGTAGGTGTCCCAACCTTGAGGTTTTAGGCTAGAATCATTTTCAAGATCAACCACTTGTGAATAGAGTGAGTTTTTCGACAAGCTTAATGAATATGGATCTGTGACCAAACGCGTTTCGATGGCACCCGTTGTTGGGTGGTACACCTTCACTTGATAGCGATAGTATTTGTTAACAACGTTGCTTTGCGCCTCAGAAGCCCAGATCCCTGTTTCTGGATCCTCTGTCATTGCAACGGTCGCTTCTTCTTCTAAATTTTCATCGTAGATAATCAGATCAACATCTTGCGCGGTGGGTGCCCATAGTTTGAAGGTCGCGGCACCGCCTTGCACAATCGCACCCAGTTTTTGGCTAATTGCGTCACCCGTCTTAGAATCGGCAAACACAGCATCTAATACACCGGCTTTTTGTACTTCCGTCGCTGCGATCACCTCATCATTGGCGTTATATGCCACCATCACGATTTGTGATTTTAAAATGGTACGTAATGTCTCATCATCGACATCAAGGCTTGCCGCTTGTAAACTCGCAAGATGGCGAAAACGCGCCTTCAGTTCAGCAGACAATTCACCCGTTTTAGTCAGCTCAAGTGCGGTACCGCCGGAGATTTGCTTATCTTCATCCATCTTGATGTCGTTGCTGAGGCTGTAAAAAAGCTTAACCGAATCAGCATTAGCGACCGCTTCCCATGCGATAATATCAGCATCTAACCAATGCGCTTTTTGACCATCGATCCCCACTGGTCGCTCTGCAATGGGCGCATAATAAAGTTCGCTGCTGCCATGAAAACCAAACAAGCCCTTTGACTCACCGAGTTGGGTGAGATCAACTTTAGAATTAGCGCTGCCAAACGCTTTCTCATCCCCTTTATGCAAAATAAAGTTCATACATTGATGAGGATCAGAAGCATCAGGATTAACTTTCAACACATAATAAGCACCATAAGTTTCACTGATCCCTGTAAATGGATAAGGTGATCCCCAATCGGTGCCTGTCGTGGCCAGCCCCATGGCAGCAAGATCGGTACTGGTACAACCTTCACCATTCCATAAATGGAGTCCCCAGCCATCATAGTCATTCGCGTTCGCACTGGCTCTTGCAGTAGAAGCAGCATCTCGTTTGTAATAGATGACAACTTCGTTCTCTCCTGCGCGGTATAAATCAACACTTGAGTCCGTGTTGTCATTACTGCTATCACTGCCACAACCACTGATCGCCGCAACGGAAATCAAAGGCAGGACGATTTTAGCAATCGTTGATAAATTAAAGTTTTTATTGTCCACGTTTACAAATCCATTGTTATTGAAGTGAGATAATCGATGTGTTGATGTTTCAAAGTACCGTACCTGAAGCGCTGCACACCTGATTAAAGGCAACATGCCGAAAAGGAAATGTTCTGCTCAATGCTAGAGCACCGAAGCATCCACAAAACGTGAGAACCAATGGTTAAGTTTTTTACCAAGAAAAATTTTCTAACATCATTGAGGTTATTCACAAATCAGATAACAAAATGGCTGCAGAGTGAGATAAAGCCCACACCTTGGAAGGAAAAAGTTTGCTAGGAGGAGACATTGGGGATGAGTTGCAAGGAGGAGATCTCAGCCTCAAAATGGTGAGTCGGATCACTCAAAAGTAACGCGATATTTTTCATTAAAAAGTAAGTCACCATCAAGGGGCTGCCAAACCGCCGATTCAATCAGTTGATCGTTCAACGGATACCATCACGCTGAACAAGCAACCATCTGCCATTCAGCGTGGGAAACATCACGGTACTGTTATTGATGATAAAACTCACGATACCAAGCAATAAACTCAGCAACGCCTTCTTTGACCCCGACACGAGGACGATAACCTGTAGCCGTAAATAAATCTTCCGTGTCTGCATAGGTTTGATACACGTCACCAGGTTGCATACCGCGGAAGTTTTTGTTTGCCTCCATACCGAGTTCGTCTTCAATCGCTTTGACAAATTCCATCAGATTAATCGGACTACCGTGACCAATATTATAGATGGCATAAGGAGCAGAGCTGCTTGCGGGTGAACCTTTTTCGACCGTCCAATCCGGATTACGGGTAGGAACCACATCAGCAATCCGTACCACCCCTTGGACAATATCCTCAATATGGGTGAAATCACGCCACATATCACCATGATTATTAATATCGATTGTTTCCCCGGCTAAAATCTTCTTGGTGAAGATAAACGGAGCCATATCCGGCCGCCCCCATGAGCCATAAACCGTAAAAAAGCGTAAGCCAGTGGTGGGAATATCGTATAAATGCGCATAGCTGTGCGCCATCAACTCATTGGATTTTTTCGTCGCGGCATAGAGAGAAACCGGATGATCTACCGAATCGGAAGTCGAAAACGGCACTTTGGCATTTAACCCATAGACTGAACTGGATGAGGCATAAACCAAATGGCCAACCTGTTCTTGCCGACAACCTTCTAAAATATTTAAGTGCCCCACAAGGTTAGAATCGGCATAAGCGTGCGGATTTTCTAACGAATAACGCACCCCAGCTTGCGCCGCCAAATGAATCACTCGGTCAAACTGTTGCTGATGAAAAAGCGCTGCCATTTTTTGGCGATCAGCAATATCTAGCTCAATAAATTGGAATTGAGGATGAACAATACGTGCTAAACGAGCCTGTTTTAATGCGACATCGTAATAATCGTTAAGATTATCGATCCCAATCACTTGATGCCCCTGCGCCGTCAGTTTTTCTGCAACAGCGCTACCAATAAAGCCCGCCGCTCCCGTGACAAGATATTTCATAAAATAGGTACCTTTAATTAAGTCAAACAGGTCGTTACTCGGCCCAGATTCTTGTTTAAAAAAGCTTATCACGAGATGAAAAAGATGTTTATCGCTTTATCGAACCATTTTCTTGGTTTGATGGTGGCAAAAACCTCATCAACACCCAAACGACTTGGAGTTGCAGCTAGGCGGCCAGTGAGTGACAAATTTGTCTGGAACAGATCTGAACAGCCATAGGCTAGCCTTTGGTGAGAGCCACGGATGGCTCTTATCATCCCCATGAGCATAGACAGGCTATGTGATTAAGGTGAACGAACGTAGCCAACACCGCTGCAGCTTTAAGTCAGAAGGGGATAATCTCGAATTGGCTCCTATTCCGATAAATTAAGCGGCGGCTCGGGCACTTCTAAAAAACAAGCAATTACCCTGTATAACTCACGTTCAGCCACGGTCACTCGCCCATTAGACTCAATAATCCATCGGCAAGTTTGTGCAAATCGCGCCCTTTCCTTAACCTTGGCTTGAAGTAATAATTCCAAGGCATCACGGCTTCGAAACCAATTTTTCTGCGCAGGCAGTAAGGGGGCCACCGGCAACCCAAGACGAGATAGCGCCTGTTCAAAAGCGCCCAGAGCCTGTTCTGGTTCGGTATAACAGACCCAAGTAAGCTCGCCCAATAATCCCTGTACGCTTGGTTGAAGCTGGTGCAGTGTTTTGTGAAAACGAGGCCGATTCACCTCTGGAAGTAATTGTTTTTCAAGTAGATTAATGACACACCATTCAGCAAGAGAGTAATGATGATCGGTCAGCGATAGCTCGCGTAACACTTCACATAACTGATACCGTTGCGGTTGGCTAAGAGTCTTCAAGGCTGGAACACTTAATTCAAGTAACGGCAAGCGTAAATGAGTCGGAATTGCATAATCCAACCAAGGCAAGAGCTTGTCATGTGATGCCTCTGGAATATGTTGCTTAATGATAGTGCGTTGAACCTCACTACCATCGAAAATAAGCGCAAAAGCCACAAAACGAGCGCTGTATGGCTCTCGTGCCATATTGATCAATAAGAGTGGTAACTGCTTAATCAAAGCCTGACCGATGATGTAAAGCTCACCTGGTATTATTATTTCATCCGCCGTTTCCATAGGAGGCGAACTTGCTCCTGCATCAATCCCACAAATAGACGAATGAGTAAAAACCATTGATGAGCCTGCTTCAGGCAGCGCGCTGTGGCCATCCCAATACGGCTCAATACGGCGAATTCGCTCTTTTAATGGTGGATGAGTGGCAAAAAGCGCCGCCAATCCCGACTTTCTGCTTTGACCAAACATCATATGGCTCACCTCATCACAAGCTTTCGCTTTTAAGGTTGACCCTTGCGTATGCGCCGCAATTTTTTTTAGTGCACTACTAATTCCTTGGTCATTACGAGTAAACTGCACAGCACTTGCATCAGCCAAATATTCACGCTGCCGAGAAATAGCTGCTTTAATCATCGCGCCAAATAAGGTACCGAGCCACCCTAAGACAATACAAATCAGACCGAGGACAAACAACGCCGCCACACCTTTGTCTGAGTCGGATGTTCGCCTCGTTTGGCGACGTCGAGCTCGAGATAAATTATCCACGACCAAATGACCAAAATAAGCAATACAAGTGATCCCAAATAATAAACCAACTAGGCGTGTATTTAGGTGCATATCACCATTGAGGATATGGCTAAACTCATGAGCAATCACGCCTTGTAGTTCATCACGATTAAAATGGTCGAGGGCACCTTGAGTGATACCAATCACAGCATCATCGATACTCACTCCAGCGGCAAAGGCATTTATTCCTGGTTCATGCTCTAGTAGATAAACTTGTGGGACGGGTGTTCCTGATGCAATGGCCATTTCCTCAACCACATTGAGCAACTGACGGTGCTGGGGATAAGTGGTATCACTTGCTATTAACTGGCCACCAAGGCTTTCAGCAATGCTAGATCCCCCTTGTTTTCGTAAATCGTACCACCGTAGCCAAGCACTTAAACCTATCACCACACTGACAACCACAAAACACAATAAAGTTAATCGCACAGCGGTTTGCCAGTCTAATGGTGCATGAGAAACACTCAAGTAAACCAACAAACTACTGAGGCTGAGTAACGTGGTAATGGTTAAAATAGCAAAAGCAAATAGCAGCACCAAGCGTCGAGTTTGTTGACGAGCGATATCTTGATGTTGGAAAAAATTCATTCGAAGCTAACCTTAGGATCTGCTGACCTTTCGTGATTAAATTTTGTTCAAGATAAAAGTGTTTTAATCGCGGAGAGAGATTTGTCGCCTAGTAACTCTAAGCAAAACACCGCTCAACAAAGAGTAAGACACTTTTAGCCTACCCCTTCGGGCAGCGTTTGTGGCTCCTTTCTACAGCGTTATCGGCTTCTCAGGTAGAGTCACTACATTTCAAAGCCTCTGCCTTATATAAAGACACCACAAACTGCTGCAAAAATCAGCTCAAAAGGTCAGCAACCCTAGGTGCTTCTTGTATCGCCTCACTATCAGAAAACTCAAGCAACTGAGCATGTTGAAAACCAAAGATATTGGCAAGTAACACGGGCGGAAAGGTTTGCTTATAGGTATTATAAACCGTGACCGAGTCATTGAACGCTTGGCGAGCAAAAGCGACTTTATTTTCAGTGCTCGCAAGCTCTTCTTGCAATTGCACCATAGTTTGGCTCGCTTTGAGATCAGGGTAAGCTTCAACAACGACATTCAGCTTGCTCAGTGCATTATTCAGCCCGCCCTCAGCTTGAGCTAGCTGCTCAATAGCAGATTCACTCTCCGGCGCAGCACTGGCGGCTTTTAAACCAGAAATCGCTTGATTACGCGCCTGAATAACCTGCTGCAAAGTTTCTTGTTCGTGTTGCATATAGCCTTTAGCGGTACTGATTAAATTAGGGATCAGGTCATAACGTCGCTTTAATTGAACTTCAATTTGGGCAAAGCTATTGGTAAAACGATTACGTAGCGTGACTAATCGGTTATAAATTGAAATTACATACACGATAATAAGCAATAAAAAACCAATCACGATGATCAAAGTAGCCATAGTAAAATCCTAGTCAGTAAAATCGCTAAAATAATATCCAACGATCGACGATTATTTGGCAGAAATACACCAGTTTCTAACCTAATATGTTTTGAGGTAAAAACATAACTTTATCTGCTTTTTAATGACATCACTTTGATGTTACTGCCATTTTATGTCATGCATATTTAATATAATTAAGTTTTTAGGTACTAGTTTTAGCGTTTGCCCTGCTTTTACTAGCACATATACTTCCCTAGAACCTTGGTTTAAGACCACCCCGTCAGGCTTCGCCTGCCACCCCTCCGAAGGAGGGGAATTTTAAAAAACGTGCTCGCGTTTACTCCTCCTCGCTCGGAAATTTAAACCTGCGGTGAAAGCCAACACAACAAATAACGCATTCGCTTTTATTCCCCTCCCTCGGAGGGGTGCCCGAAGGGCGGGGTGGTTGCTGACTTAAAAATTCTCAGGTTGTATTGAATTAGAAGCACTTGATAATAAC
>NZ_WXWH01000059.1:0-74801 GCF_009904905.1 Vibrio sp. V30_P3S12P165
AGGTAGATGTAAGAAATGTTTAATATTTTTATGGTGTGTGTATAAATAAAATTATAGCAGTCAATATGGGTGCCAATAAAATTACTTTATTAACACCCTACAATACGATTATAGAGCAACAACGTTCGCAGCTTGAAGACCTTTCTGGCCTTGCTCTACATCAAAAGAAACTTTTTGACCTTCAGTCAAGGTTTTAAAACCTTCAGAAGCAATAGCACGGAAATGAACGAATACGTCAGCATTGCCATTATCTTGAGTTAAAAAGCCAAAGCCTTTCTCTTCGTTAAACCATTTTACTAAACCAGTTGTTTTATTAGACATATGTGTCCCTTAATTTAAAATTCATAAAATATACCGCAAAATGCGATGCACTGAGCTTGAATTATTGAATGTAACGATGAAGCTAAGGGAAACACTGAGGATTGCAACGGTGACGAAGATATTCCGAGGGTTTTACTACACTTTATTTTTCATTAATAACTCTGAACAACAGAGCGAAGCTATTATTAATCAAATAATCTATGATGTAAAGCATTATTTAAATGCTTTATTGCTATCCCCAAACAACGTGGAGTTGCAGGTCGGCGGCAAGTGAGTGACAAAATTTGTCTGGCACAATTTAGCCGTAGGCTGGCCTTTGATGAGAGCCACAGATGGCTCTCATCATCCCCATGAGCACCGGTTTTATTAAGTTGAACGCCTTACGCTCACCTTGTACTAAATGGGGTTTGTTCAAGAAAAACCTGAGGGGAAGAACCAAACGCTTTTTTAAAAGCTGCCGTAAAGTTGGATGGGTGTAAATAACCTGCTTCATAAGCCGCCTCGGTAATCGTCACTAAACCGCGTTCTAGTTTCTGACGCGCGAATTGCAGACGACGATGGCGGATGTAGTGTGCCATCGTCATATTAAGGCGATATTTAAACTTTCGCTGCAAAGTAGAGACGCTCATCGCATGTTGGTCTGCAAGCTTAGCCAAGCTAAGCTCATCGTAGAGATGCTGATCAATGTAATGTAGGACATCGTCAATGACACTTTCTGTTGGCTCATCGCGAGGTAACGCTGAACGATGATCAACCGTCGCTAGCGAGCACTGTAGCATGACGTCTTGGATCAATCGCCAACTCATCGCCTCTCGGGTAATATGCCAACTGAGCGTTTGCGACTCAGGCTTATTAAGCAAGTTCGCTACAGTTTGCCAGCTATCGGTAGCCAGCATCAAATGCGTGAATACTTTATCTTGTTGAATAAAATGATGCAGCGGGCACTCTTGGACTGCAAATGGTTGTAATTTGTCCTGCGGTAAGGTGATGGTGAGTTTACGTACTTGCATATCTTGATGTAGGCGACGATGGAAAATACAAGGCTGCAATACATTCACCATCAACGCTTGAGGCTCAACATTAGCCGACAAATTAAACTTAAGATCGTCATAAGCAAAACTTAACGTTCCTTCCATTAAAAGGATTATCACCAAGGCCGGTGCACTGGTCGTCACCACATCACAATCAATCAGTTCATGACTACAACCGCCATGCAAGGTAAACCCACTTGGGCTGGTGTATTCAATAAATCGACCTCGCGCTATTACGGGCTGATTGGATTGCTGAGCAATGATGACCTCATCCTGATCGGTGATGACATGACGCGCTAAAGTAATCGTTTGTCGTATTACTTGCTGAGCAGGCCTGTGCTTGTTTTCCATAACTGATGTGCGATTTTGCATAATCTGTTCAACTTTTTTCTCGATGGCTCTCAATTTAACATACATGCGAATTATTATCATTTGTATTTTTGAGGACTAAAGTCAGTATGGATATTTGCAATAAGTCAGCGTTATGGCTTGCCATCACCGCAGCAATATCAACCCACGCCCTTGCTCAACAAGAAACCGCACCAGATCAGAACAATATTGTCGTTTGGGGAACCAAAGTATCAAGCAGCTCAGAATCGCTGACGACCGATGATTTATCACTCAAACAAGCAGATCATATGTCAGATTTGCTACGTGATATTCCAGGTGTCGACGTCGGAGGAACACACTCAGTGAATCAACGAATCAATATTCGTGGCTTGGGTGAAACCGATCTAGATATTCGTCTCGATGGCGCTTCTCAACATGCCAATATGTTCCACCATGTCGGTAACTTAACCTTGAACCCTGATATTTTAAAATCTGCCAACGTTCAGGTCGGTAATAACTCCGTCACTCAAAGTGGTCTTGGCGGCGCAGTCTATTTTGAAACCAAAAATGCCAAAGATTTGTTGGTAGGAAGTGAAACGTTCGGTACTCGCGTGTTTGGTGGTTATTCTTCTAATAATAGCCGACAAGGCTCCGTGACTGTTTATGGTCAATTGAATCAGACTATCGATGCACTGATATATGTTCAAGGCATCTCCCGCGGTGATTTCAAAGAGGGTGATGGTCAAAAAACCTTTGGTGTTGAAGGGGATACCTATAATGTTCTTGCTAAAATCGGTTTTGAGCCAAGCGATGGACACCGTTTCCAGCTTGCTTATGACGCGTATCGTGATGAAGGTGATTACCGGCCACGAGCTGATATGGCGGGCAGCGCGAATGAAGGTTTGAGTCAAAATCGTTTAATTCCAACCCATTATGATCGCGATACCATTACTGGATCATATGAACTGAAGACAGCACAACACCAAGGTAAAGTGACGCTCTACAGTAGCCAAACCAAAATCGATCGTGATGAAAGCGTGATGGCTGGCGCTTGGCCAAGTAACCGCGTATCGCGCAATACCGCCACAAATCGCAATGTGGGTATTAATGCTCTCTTTCAGTCGGATTATCAACTGGCCAATCTTCGTAACCAAATTACCTACGGGATGGACTACATCGATCAAACCAGTAAAGCCAGCTATGGCAATACATCCTTTATGAAAGAATCAACGATTTCTACCGCAGCATTTGCAGAAAATAAATTATACGCCACTGAGGCTTGGTCACTCACTGGCGGCCTACGCTTCGATGACTTTCAACGCAAGGCCGTTACCGGTAAAAAAGACTTTGACCGGTTAACTTGGTCACTCGGTACAGAATGGGATGTGAATAGCAATTGGACTCTATTTGCCAATGCCCGTTCACTATTTAAAGGCCCAGAACTACTAGAGACTTTTGTTCGCTATCAAGATATTACTTATCTAGCGGATAACATCAAAGCAGAAACTGGTCTCAATACGCAAGGAGGTGTACGCTTTGACAAACAGTTTGGCGAACACTTCATCGGTACAAACCTTACCCTATTTAAAACCAAAATTAATGACCATATTCGTACAGACAATAATTACCTCATCAGCAATGTCGGTGATGTGGAAGTGAAAGGTTTTGAACTTAGCACCACCTACACTTATCAAACCTTGAGCACAAAGCTTGCGTACGCTCGATCAGATACCAAAGATTTAACCAATGGCGGGCCATTACTCAATGCGGATGACACCAGTGCCGATATGGGTGACAGCATAGCGCTAACACTGAGCTACCAAGCTGATTCAATTGATACGCTATTTGGCTGGAACTCTATTATCGTCTTAGATGAAGATAACGTGGTTCAAGGTAGCGCGAAAAAGGAAGGTTACGATGTGCACAACCTTTATGCGCAATGGACGCCATACACGGTACCAAACTTAGTGCTGACCTTCGGTATCGACAACGTATTCGATGAAACTTATACCTCTCACGCATCACGTCTTGGTGCAGCACGAGGTTTCACCTTGGATGATAAAGAACCAGGCCGTAGTTATAAATTATCCGCCGCTTATCAATTCTAATTTTTGAGGCACCATAAAAGCCCGTACCGTGCCGGTCTCTTGATCACATTTCTAGATCAAGAAACCGGCACGGGCGGGCTTTTTATGCGAGGAGTTTAACCATATCTGATCAATCAACATTCTGGACACATAGCAAAATACTTCATGGTGTTATGTCGCCATTTTGCGTGTAACGTGCCGATAATATGAGACAAATTCAAGGCCGCGTTGATAATGAAATCCGTCTTTGTTGCAGATACACCGATATATCAACATAGTCCTCAACCGCCACTAACACGTTACACGATTTTCGGTTGTCCATCTGAAGCCGTCGCGCCACCATCAACCGGTAAATTCACACCATTGATAAATGAAGCATCATCACTGGCTAAAAATGCCACTACCGCTGCTATCTCTTTGGGGTCAGCGGCTCGCCCTAGTGGGATACGTTCATTAAATTTATCTCGCACTGAATCCGACCAAGCATTGGTCATATTGGTTTTCACTAAGCTTGGGCATACCGCATTAACACGAACACCGTCTAAACCATGATCTAGTGCCATCGCACGCGTTAAATTGACGACAGCGCCTTTCGTCGCACAATAGAATGCAGCGCCCCAATCACCGCCTAAACCAGAAACTGACGCGGTGTTAACAATGCAGCCACGGGTTTTCAATAACTCTGGTAAGGCAAATTTAGCGCAGTAAACCACCCCATCGATATTGACTGCCGAAATTTTCTGCCAGTCTTCTGCGCTACATTCCAGTACCGTTCCGGGAATATGAATCCCCGCGTTGTTAATTAAAATATCCAGTTGACCAAAGCGCTCAACGCAGGCTTGAACTAAGGCGGCCACTTGCTGGGCATCGGATACATCTACTTTCTGCGCGGCAACACGAGCCTTATCAAAATGCTCTAAAGCATTCAGCAATTGCTCTTGATCCCAGTCAGCTAGCATCAACTGAGCGCCTTCATCATACAAACGCTGTGCAATCGCTAAACCAATGCCATTAGCGGAACCGGTGATGATCGCGACTTTATTGGTTAACCCTTTCATAGCAAAACTCCTTCATGATTGATTTGAAAAATAGGATCTTGATGCTGCTCACTACGAGCCTGCATTAACTTGTAGTTATCTGAATAGTCCACTGGAATCGCGACAACTGCTGGCCCTTCGACTTCCATGGCTTGGCGAAGGATAGGCATTAATTGATCCGCTTGGGTCACAGCAAATCCATGCGCACCAAACGATTGCGCGTAAGCTTGAAAATCAATTGGGCCAAATTTTACCCCTGAGCTGCGTTGATATTTTTGTTGTTCCTGCATTTCGACCATGTTGTAAGCATGATCAACCCAGATAATATGCACAATATTGCATCTTAAACGTACTGCGGTTTCTAACTCCATGCTCGACTGCATAAAGCCACCATCACCAGAAACTGAAACCACTTTATGTCCCGGTTTTAATAGGCTCGCGGCAATCGCCCAAGGTAGCGCAACGCCCATGGTTTGCTGACCATTCGAAACTAACATCTGCCGAGCTCGAAAGCAGCTTAAATAGCGCGCAATCCAAATATGAAAACTCCCCATATCAAGGCACAAGGTCGTATCGGGGGTAATGATCGCCTGCATGGTTTTAATCAAGCTTAAAGGGTGAAAACCTGCCGCCCGCTGTTTAATCGGATAGCTTTTGATAATATGCCTTTGCTGCGTCACTTCTTCTAAAATCGATAATGCCGTAGGCGATAAACGGACAAATTCCGTCATCTGTGCACAAAGGGCTTGTAACGTTGCTCCAATATGACCAATCATTTCAATACAAGGTTGGTAGTGTTGTTGGTACTGTGCTGGTTCAATATCAATATGGATAATCGGACAACGACGCGTATTCCACAGTTCTGGGTCGTATTCGATGGGGTTAAAGCCAATAGTGATGATTAAATCCGCTTCTTGCAGTAACACATCTCCTGGTTGGTTATTGAACAATCCGACGCGGCCAGCAAAATGGTGATAATAGTTAATATCTACCGCGCCTGCCGCTTGATAAGTCCCCACTACCGGTAACTGCATTTTTTGTAAAAATCGACTGATCATAGAGGCGGTCATTTGATCGCTTGCATGTAGGCCAAGCAGCACCACACAACGCTGTGCTTTACTGATCCGATTGGCAACCTCTTCAACCGCCGTTAAATCAGCATAGCCCGTTGGGCGATAGCTGGGAGGGATGACTAAATCGGTCTCCGTTTGATCACTTAACACATCTTGCGGAACACTTATAAAACATGCCCCTTGACGACCAGACTCGGCAATTCGAAACGCATTAGCCATGATTTCACTCGCCGCATCAACATGTTGGATCTCTGCGCTGTATTTGGTTACCGAGCGAAAAATGCTCACGGTATCCATACTCTGGTGAGTCTGTTTTTGCTGGTAAGTTCGTTTTACCGCACCACCAATAGCCAACATCGGATCGCCCTCGGCATTGGCCGTTGCAACACCAGTCACTAAATTTCCACAGCCCGGCCCTGAGGTCGCCAAGGTGACTCCCGCTTTACCGGTTAAACGGCCCATGATACCCGCCATAAACGCGCCATTGGCTTCATGTCTGACCGGGATCAGTTGAATGTGGGTATCTTCAAATGCGTCAAATAACCGATCAATTTTCGCGCCGGGTATACCAAACACATAACGAACACCTAAGGTTTCTAACTGTTGTGCAATTAACTGCGCCCCATTGCGCAAGGCATGATGAGATGACATAACCTTTCCTTTTTGACTGACAGAATGGTGGATTATTTTTCAGCCGCTTCGATGGCGGAATGAAGATCTTTTGGCATCAAATCAGCACCAAGAAACTCACTTGATACCGGCATATCAATCACTAAGCGCGACACACGACCGATTTGTAAAAAACCCGACGCAACGACATAATCTTGAACATGACCGCCCCCTGTTCTCGCTTGATCAATAAAGTGCTCATGGTAACCGGGGACATTAATCCCCGTGGTATATCGTGGGCTACGAAACCCCGCCATCACCCCCGATTGATGTTCAAAATGAAACATGGGCTGCTGTTTGATTGCTTCGAGCATCGGCCGATAAGGGCGCTGCTGTTTAGGAACGGTGCGGGTTTGGACGAATGGAAAATCCCCTTCAAGCCGAATCGCGCAAAATACATTGTCACTAGGCACCAAGCGATCGATAAGCTGATGCACTTCCTGACGGGTTAACGTGTCATTAATGGGTAATTCAATGTCTGGTTTAAAGAAAGTAAACACCGCAAACGGCGTTTTTTGATCAAGTTGAGCAGGATGCGCGGAACCATTGGCGTGCAGTTGGAAAACCTGACGATCAAAAGCGATCAATTCGCCATCCAATTGATTAAATGTCCCTAATCCGAAGTCTCCGTGTTTAAGCAGTTCGGCAATGGTTGTTGAACCTTCATAAACACCGGAAATTAAGCCGCTCATCAGCGAAGTTTGATAAATTTCTCCTTCTCCTGAGCCTTGCTGATAGTGAGAAAATTGTTGTGCAATCTGCTGAGGACAAGAACAGACCGCAGAGATAAAACGTTGCATCATTCAACCCTAATATGAACCAAAGCGTATATTTAGATTGACTTCATGCGCACAACAAATCCAATATAAAAAAGATTTATTTTGATATAAAAAAAATATGGATGAACCATGGAATTTCGCTATATGAAATATTTTGTCGCGGTTGCTAAAGCTAAGCATTTTACCCGCGCGGCTGAACAGTTGGGCATAGCCCAACCACCGCTGAGTCAACAGATCAAAAAATTAGAAGATGAGTTAGGCATTGCCTTATTTAAACGTTTATCTCGCGGAGTTGAACTTACTGCCGCTGGGGAAGAGTTTTATCATGATGCGCAGCACATTTTGCAAGAGGTTGAGTGCTGTCAGCGAAAGTTAGAACAAATTGCGCGCGGTGAAAAACAAGAGTTACGCATCGGGTTTGCCTCCTCAACAGCGAGCAGTCGTAGCGTTTTAGAGAATATCCGCCAATTGCATGAACAGTGCCCAACTCTCCATTTAATTGCCGTTGAACACTCAATGCCCGAGCTGGTTACGTTACTTAAACAACAGCGTCTAGAGCTGGCTTTTCTGCGTTTACCTTGCTATGCCAGTGAGTCACTCAAACAACTGATCTTATTTGATGATCCTTTTGTCGCTGTTACCCCAATCAGTCATCATTTAGCCGTTCACTCAACCATTTATTTAGCTCAGTTACATCATGAAAATGTGTTGATGTTTCCTCGTGATACAGGTCCTGCGTTATACGACCGTATTGAGGCAGCGTTACACAATGCTGAGGTACATATTGCTCGGCCTTACGCCACACCACAACTACGCACCGCGATTACCATGGCACAAGCCGGTTTTGGTATCGCCATTGTACCGTTATCTTTAACTGAGCATCTCGATCAATCCGTCGTTATACAACATCTTAACGACATGCCTTTTGTCAGTCAGGTCGCATTAGTATGGAATAGCCATCATCCCTTAATTAGTCACAGTATTCGATGTATGAACAGTTCTATCCCTAAACAACGTGGAGTTGCAGGTCGGCAGCAAGTGAGTGAAAAATTTGAACAGCCGTAGGCTGGCCTTTGGTGAGAGCCACGGATGGCTCTCACCATCCCCATGAGCATAGGCAGGCGATGTGATTGAACGTAGCCAGCACCCCTGCAGCTTCAAAATCCGTGAGTGCTATTGGACTAACTCAATCCGATTAAATTAGAAAAAGTACCTTAAGGCTTTAAACGCTTGAATGCGAATTTACCGACTCTGCAAATGAAATAAACTCTGCAAATGAAATAATTGTGGACGAAGATCATTCCCTTAACCCACAGTCTTAGTACAGCAGAGAAATTATGTAACTTATTGAAATTATAGCAAAATACTCAGCTAATCTTCTTCACTTAACCATGTCGCATACTGCTTGGTGTAGTAGCTGACAATGAAATCAGCTCCCGCTCGTTTTAGCCCAATAAAAGTTTCGTTCACTACTCGTTTTTCATCGAGAGCGCCGGCCAGAGCCGCAAATTTAATACTCGCATACTCACCACCTACTTGATAAGCCGCTAGCGGTAAATGAGTCTCTTGTCTTAAGCGGGAGAGAACGTCTAAATAAGGTGTGCCCGGTTTAACCATAAGAATATCAGCGCCTTCAGCTTCATCAAGAGAAGCTTCGAGTAAAGCTTGTCGACCATTGGCATAGTCAAGTTGATAGCCTTTCCTATCACCATTGAGTTCACAATCTACTGCCGCTCTAAATGGCCCGTAAAACGAAGAAGCAAACTTTGCTGAATGGGCCAAAATTGCCACATCATGATAACCAGCGGCATCAAGACCGAGACGAATCGCTTTTACTTGACCATCCATCATTGCTGATGGTGCTAACATGTCAGCACCCGCTTGGGCTGCGGTTAAAGATTGCTTGACTAAGTTCTCAACCGTAAGGTCGTTACACACTTTACTATTTTTTATGACTCCGCAATGCCCATGATCTGTATATTCACAGAAACAAATATCCGGGATGACCATCATATCTGGCACAGCAGACTTTATTATTTTAATCATACGTGCAAGTAGACCATGCTCATTCCATGTATCGCTTCCTTGCGCATCTTTAGTGTGAGATATTCCAAAAGGCATCACATAACGTATACCTAACGCATGAAGTTCTCGAACCTCATCCGCTAAATGACATTCAGGGATTCTGCTTATCCCAGGTAGAGTAGAAATTGGCACTGCTTGCTCTATATGCTCTTCGACAAATATAGGGTGAATTAAATCGCCTAGCTGCACATGAGTTTCTCGTAATAAATCTCGCATAGCTTCGGAACTGCGGAGACGTCTCAGTCGTCGTGTTGGGGCAGTATTCAAAATATCATATCCTCATTTAAGTTAATTGATGCAAGGGTTCGTTAGCTCCGGTTGACGCTCACCGTTTCCCAAGAGGTAACGTTTAGACTGTGGATATCCGCCTTCTAGCAAACCTGATGATTTATACACGCATGAGAACATACTGGATTCGGTGTCGTTGGTTCGCCCTCTATAAACCTAACCTTCGATCGACCAAACTGGTCACACAGTCCGCTAACGCCTTCACTTCGAAGAAAAGCCACCATTGAAATACCTTGATACCGCAAAACCTGTACTATTAATTATGCTTGATGGATCTTACGTTATCAGACAACAAGCCATAGCAGCATTTGATCGAGACAGAATTCCGGGGAAAATTACCTGTGTTGGCCGAAGTTTGAGTCAATGATGAAGTGCAATTAATGCTGGATTAGGAATTACCGTTCGCTCTTCTTTCAGTCACCCGGATACTGTTAGTAAATTGAAGAGCTAAAAATTTACGGTTGCTCCCATCAATCACATTCGTTGTAAGGGTTTAACCACACTGTCCAACCCTTCGATTTTTAATGCCAGGCAAAGCTGCAATAACTGACCTAATTCCCCTTCCGGAAAGCCTTTATTAGCGAACCATAATAAGTACTCTTCAGGTAAATCAATCAGCGCTCTTCCAGCATATTTACCAAAAGGCATCGGCATTCTGGCCAATTTGATGAGATTTTCTTTTTCTAACATCGATGAACCAAGCTCGGTAACGCACAGAAAAATTAGAATACAAAAAGTCTCCCAGGCAAAGCAAGCTCTGCGGGAGACTTAGTTGCTTAAAAGATCCCGATTAACCGCGTAAGATCATTTGCTCACGCTCAGGCCCCACAGAAATCATGGAGACGGGAACACCCAGCAGCGCTTCAATACGCTGTACATATTTTTGTGCAGCAATCGGTAAACTCTCAAATGTGCGGCAACCGGTAATATCTTCTTGCCAGCTCTCCATTTGCTCATAAATAGGGGCTAATTGTGCGGTTTGTGGCCAAATTGGGTTTTCGCTGTGGTTACCTTCATAACCGACACAAATTTTTAGATCGGCCAACCCAGTTAAACAATCAATTTTAGTCAGTGCCACTTCGGTCGCCGCTTGTAGCTCGACCCCATTACGCGTTGCTACCGCATCAAAATAACCCATATCACGTGGGCGACCGGTTGTTGCACCAAATTCATTGGCTTTTTCACGGAAGGCATCTTGCTCTTCCATCGCAGTGATTAAGGTGCCGGTACCCACAGATGAACTGAAAGCTTTCGCAACCGCAACCACACGTTCAGGACGTAACGCTGGTAAACCGCCGCCGAGACCAGCATAAGCGGAAGTCACATTCGAAGAGGTAGTCCAAGGGTATTCCCCATAAACTAAGTCACGACCTGCCCCTAGTTGCGCTTCAAACAGTAAGTGCCCCCCTTGTGCTTGGATCGCTTTAAGCGGTACGGTGACATTGCAGACGGCATCCAACCAAGGTTTTGACACGTCAAGTAACCATTGGGTCATCTCAGCGGCACTTTGACTAAATTCAAAGCTTGGATAAAGCGCTTTAAGCTGCGGTAATTTCCAATCTAACCAAAATTGAATACGCTCTTGTAGCACGTCTGGTTGTTTTAACCAACCGACTAAAATGCCTTTTTTCATCACTCGATCACCATAAGCCGGTGCAATACCTTGACGAGTTGAACCGTAGGCGCGATCAGCTAATCGAGCTTCTTCTAGTGAGTCTTCTAGGGCATGTAGAGGTAAACATAGCGTAGCTCGGTCTGAAATGGCTAAACGCAATGGCACACCAGACTGCTCAACTTCTGCCATTTCTTGTGCTAATAGCTCAGGGCTAATTACCATGCCTGGGCCAAGTACCGCTAAACAATCTGGGTTAAATACGCCGCTCGGTAGTTGGTGCAATTTAAACGTACCAAATTCATTCACTACGGTGTGACCGGCGTTATTTCCGCCTTGAAAGCGAACACTGGCTGAGGCTTGATCTGCTAAATAATCAACAATACGACCTTTACCTTCATCACCCCAGTTCGCACCAACGACAACAATAGACGACATAATTTACTCTCCTTAAAAGCAATAAAGCTCATCCTATGCTCAATATTGAAATAAGAAAAATTAATTATTATTATAATGCCAATAAGAAAATCATATCGATATAACCCTAAGTAAAATGCACGGAGCCATCATGCTTGATTTCAACTGGTTAAATACTTTCGTAACCTTGGCTAAATATCAGCACTTTGGCAAAACAGCAGTAGCGCTACATATGACTCAACCCAATGTCAGCCTGCATCTTAAACAGTTAGAACAGGTAACCCGAGTTAAACTAGTTGAACGAAATCCCTTTCGCTTAACTCAAGCAGGCGAGCGCTTACTGATCAGTGCAGAAAAAACACTACTGGAGCTACAAGTTTGTCAGGCTGATCTCAATGCGATTAATGATCTGCATCAAGGAACGCTGACGATAGCTGCCAGTGACATTATTTCCCGGTTATTGTTGATCGGCCCTTTCCAGAAGTTTCGTCAACACTACCCAGGTATCGATCTCTCTTTATTTAACACCACGTCTTCTCAAGCGGCTGAACTGGTCAAAAGTGCTAAAGCCGATTTAGGATTCGTGATCGCACAAAAAGAAGAATCTCCCATTCACTTTACCAAACTGCGTCAGGTTGAATGGTGTGCGTTAGGAAATGGTTTACAAAAATGGCAAGCAATTGCCAATTCCCCATTACTTCACAAAGACGATCAACATCAAGAGCGAACCACCGATGAACCAACCTTGATTCTATTGGGTCATGATACTCGAACCCGAGAGCTGATTGATGTCGCACTTCCACAACTGCATTTGCCTAACTATCGAATCATGGAGGTGGGCAGTGTTGATGCACAAATTGATTGGGCTGAAGCTGGATTTGGCGTAGCGATTATTCCAACGTTCTCTGTCAATCCCAAACGCCAACTAAAGACCACCATTACACCTCTTCCTGATTTTTCCACCACCAGCTTGGGCTATATCGTGCGACAAAATCAGCGATTATCTCGTGCCATTAAACAGTTATTAGTGTGGGTGGATGAAGAAATTCAAAAATCGCAACCGTTGACTCGCTAAACTCACGCTGTTGAATTTTTGTTCGATATTAATCAAAAATGATGATTTCACCATCACATTAAAATTCGTTTGAACACACACTATCGTGTTATGCGGGTGCAGTTCCACTGCTGTATTTAATGGAATAAAAAGATATACGCCACCTCATTTAAGTCACAATATACTGAAATAGTTATTTATTTACTTCGTAAAATAAATTTAACCTCTCAGCGGTCACAGAAATAACTCCTCACAAAAATAGAATTACCACAAAGTTTCGAACGAAGCATTTTATATTTCGTTCAACAATTTTAGCTGATTAAAAACCACGGATGGATGGTACGAAAAGGAAGCGTATTTTCAGTTGCGTAAGTGTTCTCCCAGCAATTTAATGACTATACGAGGCGACTATGTTTGGGATCTTTAAACCACAAGCTCATATTGAGCGACTATCAAAAGAGCGGATAGATAGCACCTATTCACGGCTACGTTGGCAGCTATTTATCGGAATTTTCGTCGGCTATGCGGGGTATTATTTAGTACGTAAAAACTTTAGCCTTGCTATGCCTTACCTGATTGAACAAGGCTTTAGTCGCGGTGAGCTTGGTATTGCTTTGGCTGCTGTATCAATCGCTTATGGGCTATCAAAGTTTTTGATGGGCAGTGTTTCTGATCGCTCCAATCCACGCTATTTTTTAAGTGCAGGCTTATTACTCTCCGCGCTCGTCATGTTCTGTTTTGGCTTTATGCCATGGGCGACGGGCAGCATCACTGCCATGTTCATCTTACTCTTTTTAAATGGTTGGTTCCAAGGAATGGGCTGGCCCGCCTGTGGACGAACCATGGTTCACTGGTGGTCTCGCAAAGAACGGGGAGAACTGGTTTCTGTTTGGAACGTTGCACATAACGTTGGTGGCGGATTAATTGGCCCTATTTTTATTTTGGGCTTGTGGCTATTTCATGATGACTGGCGCACAGCATTTTACGTACCTGCTTTTTTCGCCGTATTAGTCGCAATATTTGTTTGGTTAACCATGCGTGATACTCCTCAGTCGTGCGGTTTACCATCGATTGAAGAGTATAAAAACGACTATCCTGAAAATTATGATCAATCTCATGAGAATGAGATGACGGCAAAAGAGATTTTCTTAAAATATGTTTTAAATAACAAACTGTTGTGGGCGATTGCCATTGCGAATGCGTTTGTTTATCTCATCCGTTATGGTGTTTTAGATTGGGCTCCTGTTTATTTACAAGAGGCCAAAGCGTTCACGGTCAATAAATCTTCATGGGCTTATTTTCTCTACGAATGGGCAGGCATCCCCGGCACACTTCTGTGTGGTTGGGTTTCCGATAAAGTGTTTAAAGGTCGCCGAGCACCTGCCGGCATTCTTTTTATGGCACTGGTTACTTTAGCCGTATTGGTTTACTGGTTTAACCCACCGGGTAACCCTATGGTTGATATGATTGCACTGATTGCTATTGGGTTCTTAATTTATGGTCCGGTCATGCTTATTGGTCTATATGCGTTAGAATTAGCGCCTAAAAAAGCCGCAGGAACCGCCGCAGGCCTAACCGGTTTATTTGGTTATTTAGGTGGCGCGGTTGCAGCTAATGCTATCTTAGGTTATACCGTAGACCACTTTGGTTGGGACGGAGGATTTTTTATCCTAACCGGCTCATGCATCGTTTCTATTCTCTGTTTGCTTTACGCTTTCATTGGTGAACGCGCCTACCACAAACAAAAAGAGGAAAACGAGATAAAAACAGCGACCCTTTAGGCTAGCTGTATACGCAAAGGTCGCTTTATTCTGTCAGCGACCTTTGTTTTCTCTGTTGACTTATCGAGTGCTCAACGATCACCTCATCAACCAAAAATAAGCGTCTCCCCGGGTCTAACTTGAGATAATTTCGGCCCTAACAGATGAATGGTACCCGGTAATTCAGGGGTAGGCTGACCATCAAATTTTAATGTGACATGTCCTAACATCGCTAAGTTGTGATTCGCCAACTCTCCTACTGATGTCACAATATAGGCTCGCTCTCCAATCATCAGGGTACTCTGCCGATCGATATTTGCCGCTAATAAGCTATGACGACGAATCAAAAAACAGTAGTCTTGCACTTCTTGCGGTGCTTCTATGCCAAATAGAATCATCATATCATCATCCAGCGCGTCATAAGCGTGCTCACCCACACCCGCGATACTCGCAATAAATTGATACATAACTACCTCACTGATAAATGAAATAGGAGAAGCCCCAAGCCAATAATACGGTAGGAGCCCCAGTCAAAAAGCGAGAATAGAGCACAGAAGGCACCCCTACTCGTACTGTTTCCGGTTTAGCTTCGGCAAGGCCAAGGCCGACAGGGATAAAATCACAGGCCGCCTGAGCATTAATAGCAAAAAGGGCGGGTAATGCGAGGTGAGCAGGGATAGTCCCCATTCCAATTTGCGTGCCGATTAACACCCCAATAACTTGAGCAATCACAGCTCCTGGCCCTAAAAATGGCGAAAGCAACGGAAAAGAGCAAATTAATGCTAAGGTAATTAACCCCAACGGATGACTGGCTAATGGTGCTAAACCATGCGCAATCAGGTCACCTAAGCCAGAGGCGAGAATGACCCCAATAAGCATGGACACAAAAGCCATAAAAGGGAGTAATGTTTTTAAGACGGTGTCTATCGTTTCTCGTCCGGCCTGATTAAAGGTCGCCATGACCGACCCCATGCCCATACCGATTTTAGCGATTAAACCATCACTCTGCTCTGATAACTTACGGTCAGTATCGAAGTTATGATGAGTAGAAACGTTCTGCTCATTTTGCTTTTCAACGAACCATGATGCAGCCTGATCCACTAATCTAAAGCACCCGGACGTGACAGAAGATACATAAATTTGTTCGTTAATATATTGGGCCAATGGGCCACTCTTACCCGTCGCATGAATATTTAAGGTTGGAATATTTTTTTTAGGGTATAAACCACAACGTAGCGTGCCACCACAGTCAATCACCACACAGGCAATATCACGCTCTTCAACATAATGTTGAAACCCGTCGATGGCTTCCATGCCTGTTAAAGTGACGATTTCCTCAATGAATGCCGGTTTGACACCTGCGGTGATGTAAACAATTTTTTTATGTGTTTCAACCGGAATATAGAGTGGGCCACCCCATCCTCCTTTTCCAGAGGTTACCTCAAGTATTGTCATTCTGGCTTCTCACTGATATTCACCTGATCACTTAATTCCACTCCTTGCTGCTTAGCCACCCAAGCAGTGGTAAAATCGGTCACCCAACCTCGGAAAAAATTGGTCACTACGCCAACGAGTAGATAAGCAATGGCTAATGGGCCCAACGACAATCCCTGTTGGGTCACACCGGCAGCGACGCCAAGAAAAATAAATAGCTCACCCGGGTTAACATGAGGAAACATGCCATTCATTGTATGGCAACTGTAGGAAGCGGAAGCATAAAAGGAGGGTTTATATTTTTCTGGAAGAAAACGTCCTAAACTTAATACCATCGGATTACAAAACACAAAAGTGCCAATCGTCGGCAACAGCAAATATCTAGAAAGAGGATTTGAAGCACTTCTTTGCGCCAGTCGTTCAATTTTGTCTTGCCCCAAAAAGCGAGTGAACGCGTTCATTGCAACAAGCAAGCAAACCAGTAAGGGAAGTATATTGGTCACCATATCGGTGAACACTTCTCCTCCTCTTTTAAATAAGCCAATAAACCAATCTGCACCGATAAGAATCCAATCCATTTACCACACCCATCAAATGACCGAATACAGAGTGTTTCTCTTATTGATCATTTAAAAAAGAGGTAAAAGAGAAAATCGTGAATTTCATCACCACAAATTTTCATTTCAAAAAACGAACAGTGAAAAATCACTAAAATCGACTATCGTTTCATAGGCCACTACTCACCGACACAAATCACTTTAATTCCTTGTTTTTCAAGTGAGTGGACATCTTCTATCGAAATCCTATGATCGGTAATGAGTATGTCTATTTTTTCTAAAGGCACCACAACATTCGGGCTGCGACGGCCAAATTTACTAGAATCAGTCACGACAATGATCTGGCTAGCAGCCTGGCACATGGCTTGGCTAACCTGATAAGCTTCATTATATGTAGTCGTTCCTTGTGTTAAATCAAAACCATCAGCACCAATAAAAAGCTTATCAAAGGAAAAATGTTGAAACGCGCGTTCGGCCACTTGACCATGAAAGGAAGCGGATTTACGTCGATAAGTGCCCCCGGGCATAAGTACAGTATGTTCGGTATCTAAATCTGCCATCGCATTAACAATATGCATACTGTTCGTCATCAGGGTCAACGACGTTAACCGCTCAAAGTGTGGCACCATTTGTAAGGTTGTACTGCCACAGTCTAAAATGATTGACTCGCCTTCATGAACCAAGCTAGCCGCCATTTGAGCAATTTGGCATTTCATTTCCAAATTCACCGTCTGCTTCTCATCCATGGAACGATCTTCACCATGAATAAAGGGCGTTTGACAAGCTTCAGCAGCCCCATAACGACGAATGACCAAAGCTTCTTCTTCTAATGATCGTAAATCACTACGAATGGTTGCTCCTGATGTTTTGAAAATTTTCGCCAACTCATTGACCGATGTCTTGCCATGACGACGCAAAAACTGCAGTAACTGTTCTCTTCTATTATCTAGATTCATATCATTCACTTAACGGTTATACTGTGATTAGTTTAACATTAAATTTTCACATTGAAAGAGATAAGCCCACAGTGTTGCCGATTAGTTTGAAAATGCGACGTTTATCGCTTCTTGTAACGGTTTATCTAAGTGCATCACTTGCTCATGGTTAATCGGTGAGCTTAAACCTATTAAATCAGGCAGCGATTTGGGTCTGGCAAAAATTGTGACTCCCCGCATCACTTTGGCGTCAATAATGCGGTGACTTTCATCTTCAACGAAGACCACAATGGTTCTAGGTTTCCAGCGACTGCGAGTTTTACCTATTTTCACTTGTCCTCGCTTTGCAAGAGATTGCAGCATCCTATTGAATGCTCTAATTTGCAAAAAACCCAGCGCAATCTGGCCACCCCAAGCACATAAAGCTAATACGATTAACCATGTTGTCTCATCCATATTCGTTGCCCTCATTTAAAAAAAGGGGCAAGCAAAGCCTGCCCAATGACTTCAGAAGCATATTGACGCTAAAATCCTGGGGGAAGGATTAAAACATCACTTGTCCACCGGTAATATTGATTGATTGTCCAGTGCAATAAGCCGCACTATCGCTGGCATAAAAGGTCAAGACATTCAGTACATCTTGATAATCACAACCCGCTTTTAATGGCACTTTATCAATATAAATTTGTTCCACTTCAGACTCTGCCACTCCCAATTTCTTGGCATACTGAGGAATCAAAGACTGAAACATCGGGCTTTTTAATAAATTCCCCAGCATCAAAGAATGTACGGTAATTTGATGTTCAGCAAGATCTAACGCCAATGATTGCGTTAGCCCTACCCCACCAAATTTCGCCGCAGAATAACCACTGTTATGTTTTGAACCCACTTTACCAGACTTCGAATTGATTTGAATAATCCGACCGCCTCGCCCTTCTCTAATCATCACTTTAGCGACTTCTCGAGCACATAAGAAATAGCCGGTCAGGTTCACATTAATCGAAAGCTGCCATGCATCGAGGGGAAATTGATCAATCTTAGCCGCGGTTGCGGTTCCCGCGTTATAGACCAGAAGATCAACTCGTCCAAACGCCTCATCAACTTGATGAACCATATGGCAAACACTCGCTTCTTGAGTGGCGTCTACGGCAATGCCCATCGCTTTATTGTCACCATATTGCTGACAAATCTGCTCAGCAACCGAGCATGCATTCGACTCATTCAGATCAGCGACGGCAACGGTATAGCCTTCAGCGGCTAACCCTCGAGATAGAAACTCACCCAAAGTTTGGCCACCACCTACCACCAATGCTACTTTATCCATGATTCACTCCAACTTTTATTTGACATCTTACTTACGATATAAAAACTTTAACTAACAAAACGTTACGACTTAAAAAAGGTGATCTGTTCTCCGCAAATGATTTGTGTTGGTTTCTGCCCATCTACATGAAGACAACCGGGATACTCAGCTTGCGCTAGCGCATCAAAACGAATCGTGATGTGCCCTAGTTCAGCTAAGTTTTGGTTCACCACCTCACCAACCGAGGTAATGGGATAACGTTGCTGACCAATCATTAAGGTGTAGCCAGCTTCAATCGGCGCTTTCAACGTATCGTGACTATGAATAAAACAGTAATCGGCAGCATCTTGTGGTGCGATTTGGCTAAAGATAATCATCATGTCATCTTCTAAAGCTTCATAAGCAAAAGCACCAATTCGTTCAACTTGTACTTGATAAAGGGCAGACATCACTTCGTCTCCTTATTGATAAATAAACATTGAAACAAACCAAGCGAGCATGACGGTGGGAGCCCCTGTCAGAAAACGGGAATACAAAACAGAAGGCACACCAATTTCAACCGTTTTCGGTTTCGCTTCAGCCAAACCTAAGCCCACAGGAATAAAGTCACAGGCCGCTTGCGCATTGATTGCGAATAACGCAGGTAACGCTAATTGCGGTGGAATATTACCTAACCCGATTTGGGTACCCACTAATACACCGATGACTTGGGCAATCACCGCACCCGGGCCCAAAAAGGGAGACAGTAAAGGAAAGGAACAAATCAGCGCTAAGGTGATCAATCCGAGTGGGTTCTGAGCCAAGGGAGTCAACGCATGAGCGATAAGATCGCCAAGCCCTGACGCCATAATCACTCCAATGAGCATCGAAACAAAGGCCATAAAAGGCAAAATGGTTTTTAAAACGGTATCAATCGTTTCTCGACCCGCTTGGAAAAAGACCGCCATAACTGACCCCATCCCAATACCAATTTTGGCCAGTAATCCATCACTTTGTTGCGTCAGCTTTTTACTGGTATCAAATTTATTCTGAGTTGCTTCTGGTTGACTAAGGTCGTGAGTGACCGTCGAAGCACTTACATCATCGCCTTGATATAAAAAGATATTTTTATCTCTAACACCAGAGACGTAAATATCTTCAGTAATGAATTGTGCCAAAGGGCCACTTTGACCAGTGGAATGAATGTTGATGGTAGGAATACGTTTTTTAGGATATAACCCACAACGTAAGGTTCCACCGCAATCGATCACGGCCACACCAATTTCATCATCACTAATGGTGGTTTTAAAACCATCGACCGCTTCCCATCCAGTTAGCTCGGCTAGCTTATCGACAATGCTGGGACGTGTGCCACCGGTGATATAAATAATTTTTTTATTGGGTTCAATCGGTAAACGTAAAGGGCCACCCCAACCACCATTACCTTTTTCAATTTGAATGTAATTCATTATCTTATTCCTCTATTTGAAATGAACTTCACTTTCAAGTTGAACACCTTGTTGCCGTTCAACCATCATGGTGGTGAAATCAGTAACCCATCCGCGGAAAAAATTCGTGATCATCCCAACCAGTAAATAGCTCACCGCCAAAGGACCAAGCGGTAAACCCAATGTCGTTAACCCACTCGCAATGCCTAAATAAACAAACAATTCGCCTGGATTAATATGTGGGAAGAGCCCATTCATCGAGTGGCAACTGTATGATGCCGCTGCATAATAGGAAGGTTTGTAACGTTCAGGTAAAAATCGCCCAAGACTCAGTGTCATCGGATTACAAAAAATAAATGTACCGATAACAGGTAACACGAAATAACGAGATATCGGGTTTCCTGCACTGCGCTGCGCCAAACGTTCAACACGCTCTTGCCCTATAAATTGAATTAATGCGTTCATTGCCACGAGCAACGCAATCAGCAATGGCAGTATTCCTGTTACCATGCTAACGAAGACATCGCCCCCTTTTTGGAACAGCCCAATAAACCATTCCGCACCGTGAATTATCCATTCCATCTTTAGACCCTCATTTAATTGTGACCGTGTGTCTTACCACACCAATATACTTTCACTTTAACTTTCAGATTAAAAGCTCATATTTTCACTTAATTGAAAGCGATCACAAAAATAGGCTTTCAAAGTAAAAATAAAGTAAGGAAAATCTTTCATGGGATGATTAACTTTGAAATAATCAATAAAAATAAATAGCCATGCTTTTCTCGACTTTTACTTGAAAGAAAAGGTTGAAAAATGAAAACAGAAAAAACCGGTAGGTGAGAAGATGACGATAATCGAACGTATGATTGAATGTGGTAAGCACGTTATTCAACAGGAGTTAGAGCAAGGAGCTCGGCTTAAAAATCGGCTGGATATCGCATTTGCTAACAGTTGTATGGCGATACAGCAATGCAAAGGCAAAATTATTCTGTTTGGTATCGGTAAATCCGGTCATATTGGGAAAAAAATTGCAGCGACTTTCGCCTCAACGGGATCGCCGGCATTTTTTATTCACCCAGCAGAAGCTTTACATGGGGATCTAGGGATGATCACTGAGCACGATTTAGCGATTTTGATCTCTTACTCGGGCGAAGCGAGTGAATTTAAAACGATTGTGCCGTTATTATTGAGCAAACGTATTCCCATCATTGCGATTACAGGGCAACGCAACAGTTACCTAGCCAAACATAGCCACTACCTTTTAAATATTAATGTCGAAAAAGAAGCCTGTCCGCTTGGGCTAGCTCCAACCTCGAGCACCACCAATACCCTGTTAATAGGAGATGCACTTGCGTTAACCGTCATGTCTGAAAAGAAGTTTACCGCTGAAGAGTTTGCTTTTTCTCACCCGGCAGGTGCTCTGGGCGCTCGACTATTAACCCAAGTCCATCAACTGATGACAGATGTACATACCGCGGCCTATTGTTCGCCAAAAACAAGCTTAACTGAGGTTATTGAGATCATGTGTAATACTGGATTAGGATTAATTGCCATTGTCGAAGGAAAACAATTACAAGGTGTTTTTACTGACGGTGATCTTCGTAGGGCGTTGAATAATAACATTGACATGACGATAACGATTGCTCAATTAATGACCCATCAACCGATTGTTATCCGTCACTCCGCGCTATGCCACCATGCCCTTACTATCATGCGTAAGAATGGAATTACCGCACTGCCTATTATCAACGAAAAACAGCATTATCTAGGGGTGATCAATCAGCAATCAATTCAAAGAGCGGGTATCATCTAAGCTCACATGATTAACTGAAAATGTTTAGCTAGGGGTTAGATCGCTACCGCGACCGATTGATCCGCTTCACACTGTCACGAACCACTAGGGTCGGTTCTAATTGCACCACCTGAGGCTCGCGGCTGAGATTTTCCAGTTTACTCAGTAGGGTCTCTACCGCTGCTTGACCTAAACGATACTTGGGCTGATGAATGGTGGTTAAGGCGGGAAGCATAAACTGAGCAATATGGATATCATCGTAACCCATTACTGATAACTGTGCTGGAATAGCAACCCCGGCTCTATTTGCTGCATGAATCACCCCCATGGCCATCATGTCATTACAGACAAAAAGAGCACTCGGAAGAGGCCCCCTTTTTTGCATTCGGGTCAGTGCCTCTAAGCCGCCTTCACATTCAAAATTAGACTCAACAATCCAATGGGGGTTAATCTCTAACCCAGCGTCGAGTAGTGCACGTTTATAGCCTTCATAACGCATTTGTGCTTGATGGCGGATCAGCGGGCCAGTAATACAACCGATTGACTGATGTCCACATTCAATCAAATACTGAGTTGCCATGTATCCGCCACGCAATGAGTTGTCTTGAATTTTATCACTAGCAAACAACATTGGTCCCCAATCCATCACCACGACTGGGATATCGGGATAGCGATCAAAGACCTCAATACGTTCCCCTTCTAAGGTTGAACACATTAAAATCAAACCATCGACCCGCTTTTGTAACAAAGCATTGATGGATGATTTCATACGTTGATTATCACCTTCCGTATTGCAAAGAATAAGATTATATCCTTGTTGATAACAACTGCGTTCGACCCCTTTTACCACTTCACCAAAAAAGGGGTTGGTGGATGTCGTGACCAGCATACCAATGGTATGGGTACGGTTCATTTTTAGACTTCGAGCTAAAGCAGAAGGGGCATAATTCAGCTCTTGGGCGACTTTGTTCACCCGTTCGGCAATCTCATCACTGACATAACGCGTTTTATTGATCACATGACTCACGGTTGATGTGGAAACACCGGCAATGCGTGCGATGTCTTTCATGGTCGCCATGTGATCTTCTCCTTATTGGTGCTGAGCTAAAAATTGGTTCACTTCATGTCGAGTTGGAATTGAGGTTTGTGCGCCAAATCGGGTTACCGAAATAGCAGCCGCAGCATGAGCAAATTTAATGGCTGATTCTAAAGGCATTTCTTCTAATAAACCAGTAACAAACGCACCATTAAAGGTATCCCCCGCCGCCGTGGTATCGACCGCTGAAACACGAAAACCAGCAATGCATTTTCCACGGCCATTTTCACTCAACCAAACTCCTTTAGCACCTAAAGTGATCATGACAATTTCAATGCCTTTTTGGTGCAGCACATTCGCAGCTTGTTGAGCCGTCACTTCGTCTAGCACAGTGATGCCAGTTAATACCTCCGCTTCTGTTTCATTCGGGGTTATCACATCAATACATCGCAACAATTCGTCCGGCAGCGTTTGAGCTGGCGCTGGATTAAGCACCACATTAGTTTTGGCCTGTTTCGCTTCCTGCGCCGCTTTAACAATCCCATCAATGGGTGTTTCTAACTGCATCAACAAGTACTTGGCAGCACGAATACGTGCTAAATCGGCTTCTATCGCTTGAGCGCTTAACTTTGCATTGGCTTCTGCTGACAAGCAAATACTGTTTTCACCACGATCAGAGACTTGGATCATCGCTATCCCGGTTGGGCAATTGGGCTGCATTTTTATGCCTGAGATATCGATTCCATCCAACTTAAAACTTTCTCGAATATTAATGCCAAAAGCATCATCTCCAACACAAGCGATAAAACCAATATCGGCCCCAAGCCGAGCGGCGGCAACCGCTTGATTTGCACCTTTACCACCGGGAATCACTTGGTAATTACGGCCATGGAGCGTCTCGCCAGGACGAGGAAAAGAAGGCACTTGAAGAACATGGTCAGCATTGACACTGCCTAATACTACCAATTTGTTCATAAGGATTATCCTCAGTTTGATTAGAAATAGAGAGCTTTAACGCCTAACTAAGCGCTTTCACAAGCGCTATAGCACTCTATTTGGATAAGGAACCCCCACCTTATACGGTAGGGGTTAAGTTTTTATTGACCAATAATTTTCAGAGGAACGGGAATGTAAGCATCAACATTTTCCCCTTTCAGTACGCGATCAGCGGTTTCCACACCTAGCGCACCAATAAGATCCGGTTGCTGTGCTACCGTTGCTGCCAATTGGCCACGATGAACTGCCGCAATCCCATCATCGGTACCATCAAAACCAACAATTAACACATTTTTGCCGGAAGCTTGTACCGCTCGCAACGCTCCTAATGCCATTTCATCGTTTTGTGCAAACACCGCTTGAACGTCTGGATTCGCCGCAAGCAGGTTTTCCATTACGTTTAGCCCTTTGTTTCGGTCAAAATCAGCGGGTTGACTGGCTAACAGCTGCATACCACTGCCTTTGACCGCATTCATAAATCCTTCCCCACGTTCACGCGCAGCGGATGTTCCGGCAATGCCCTCCAATTGAATAACTTTGGCTTTTTCACCGACTTTTTCGACAATAAAATGCCCCGCCATTTCACCCCCAACAACGTTATCGGACGCAATATGGCTCACGACCTCACCGCGGCTTGCGCCTCGGTCTAATGTCAGCACTGGCACTTTAGCACGGTTCGCCATGCGAATTGCATTGGATACGGCATCGGAATCGGTCGGGTTAATCAAAATGGCTTTTACACCGCGTACGGTTAAATCTTCCACATTAGAAAGTTCTTTACTGGGATCATTTTGTGAATCCAGAACAATCAAGTTGTAACCCAACTCTTTCGCTTTCGCTTCTGCCCCATCTTTCATGGTGACAAAAAATGGGTTATTAAGTGTTGAAACCACAATCGCAATGTTGTCGCTTGCATAAGCGGATACCGAAACAGAAGCAGACAGCAGCGCAGCAGAAATTAAAGTTGCCAGTTTTTTCATGTTTATCGTCCTTTTTTGTAGGGGGCCACACAGTAACCATTTCCGTGTGGCGGGTTCACGATTTACTTGTTTTTATTGTCCACCAGTACCGCAAGCAAAATAACCACTGCTTTTGCTATCATCTGGTAGTAAGAGGTTACATCGAGTAAGTTCAATGCGTTATTGAGGAAACCGATGATTAGTGCCCCAATCAAGGTTCCCATGATTCGTCCTTTGCCACCCATTAAGCTGGTTCCGCCAAGTACGACCGCGGCAATGGCATCCAACTCATAGCCCATACCTGCGGTTGGCTGTGCGGAAGAGAGGCGAGACGTGACAATGATGCCCGCCAAAGCCGACAATAAACCACAAATGGCATAGACGCCGATTTTAACGCGATCAACATTGATGCCGGATAAACGCGCCGCTGACTCGTTACCCCCCATAGCATAAACATAGCGACCAAAACGGGTGTGATTGAGTAGATACCATGCCGCAGCAAAAACAATCACCATCATCCAGACCGGAACGGGAATCCCAAGTGCATAGCCAGTCCCAAACCAAGCAAAAGCATCGGCGGTATCGGTAAAGCCAGTGGAAATCGGGCGGCCATCGGTGTAAACCATAGTGACGCCACGTAGCAAGGTCATGGTCACTAAGGTAGCAATAAAGGCTTGTACTTTGCCTTTAGCGATAATAATGCCACTAATGCCCCCCAACACGGCTCCCGCTAATAAAGCGGTGGGCACCGCAACCAATACGGGCACTTCAAGCGCAATTAGGCTGGCAGCAAACGCGCCACACAACGCTAAAACAGAACCCACGCTTAAATCAATTCCTGCCGTTAAAATGACTAAAGTCATCCCAACCGCAATAATGGCATTGACCGAGGTTTGGCGCAGAATATTTAAAATGTTATCAACCGTAAAAAAGTTTGGGTTTAAAAATGACACCACAACCACTAGAAATAGCAATGCGATCAACGATTTTTGTTCAATCAACCACGCTTTGCTAAACAATTTTTGTCCGCCGTCTGGGGTTGGATTACTCATGGTTTTACTACTCATGCTGCATCCTCATTCACGGTTTTGCCAACGGCACAGGCTAATAAATTTTCTTGGTTCGCTTGTTTTGCATCGAATTCACCACTAATGCGGCCTTCATGCATCACTAAAATACGGTCACTCATTCCCAACACTTCCGGCATTTCTGAGGACACCAAAATAATGCTCATCCCTTGTGCTTTAAATTTGTTGATCAACTGATAGATCTCTTTTTTCGCCCCCACATCCACACCTCGGGTCGGCTCGTCTAAAATCAACACTTTCGGTTTTGTCATCAGCCCTTTTGCAATGGCGACTTTCTGTTGGTTTCCACCAGAGAGGTTGCCAATAATTTGATGACGAGAAGGCGTTTTGATGTTAAAGAGCTGAATAAAATCCTCGACTGCGATTGCTTCTTCACTATGTTGGATCTGAATACCTTTGGTTAATTTATCTAAAGCACACAGCGACATGTTTTCTTTCACTGATAAGCCCAGTACTAACCCATCGCCTTTGCGATCTTCAGAGATATATGCGATCCCATTGGCTAGTCCATCTTGCGGACTGACAGGATTAATGGTGCGTCCATCAAGATTAATCACCCCATGCTCGGAAGGCAGAGCGCCGTAGATCACTTTCATCAGCTCACTGCGCCCTGCGCCCATCAAGCCTGAAATGCCTAAAATTTCGCCCCGTTTAAGGGTAAAGCTCACATCATGAACCCCCGATCCGGTCAAGCCAATCACCTCTAAACACACGCTATTTTCTGGTTGAACATCAATACGGGGGTATTGCTCTTCCAATTTACGCCCAACCATCATTTCAATAAGGCCATCTTCATTGGTGTCATCCACTCGACATTGACCAATAAATTTGCCATCACGCAGAACGGTAATGTCATCACAGATCTGGAAAATCTCTTTTAATCGATGCGAGATATAAACAATGCCACAACCTTGATCACGCAATTCATTAATTACTTTAAACAGTGAATCGGTTTCGGTATCGGTTAATGCATCCGTCGGCTCATCCATAATGATGACTTTGGACTCAAACGACAGCGCTTTGGCGATTTCCACCATCTGTTGTTCACCTAAGCTCAGTTCCCCCAATAAGGTCTTCGCACTGTGCTTCACATTTAAACGCGCCAGCAGTTGATCCGCTTCGGCGTACATTTCTTTCCATAAAATATGGCCAAAGACTCCAGTTTTTTCTCGGCCTAGGAAAATATTTTCAGCAATGGTCAATTGAGGAATTAGGTTCAATTCTTGGTGAATAATGCTGATCCCGGCTTGCTGTGAATCTCGTGGCCCTTTAAAATTGACAGGTTGACCTTGATACTCGATGCTGCCTGCATCTTTACTATAAATTCCCGTTAACACTTTCATTAAGGTCGATTTCCCTGCGCCATTCTCTCCCATCAGTGCCATTACCCGTCCCGGATAGACATTCAGACAAGCTTGATCAAGCGCCTTCACACCAGGGAAGGCTTTATCAATGTCACGGAGAGCCAAAATCGGTTGAGTCATCACTCCTCCTTAGATCTGGATTACTATCTGGGCGTTAAAACACGACACCGGCTTGGAAAATAATATTGGCATACGGCGTACATTCCCCCGTTCTAATCACCGCTCGGCTATCACCAGTGCGAATTTTAAACGCTTCATGAGGAAGATAGGTCATGGTGATGGTATGGCCGCAGCGTGTCTCTTCTTCTTTGAGTTCACTCATCAGTGCCGCATATAAATCTGGGCTCACTTGGGCAAACTCCTGCGCCAGCACCACGGCTTGCACTTGCATTTCGCTCAATATCACCTTAACGGTCTCTATAAAGCTTGGAATGCCATGTGTCAGCGCTAAATCAATCCGTTGCACCGATCCATCAATCGGTAAACCAGCATCACAAATCGTGACTTCATCCGTATGGCCTAATGTCGCCACAAGGTAAGAGAGTTCAGCATTCAGTAGGGTACTTTTTTTCATTGTTCTGCCTTATATTTATTCACGCTTGCAGTTTTATCATTCAGTTTGCTGCCAAACCAGAGGACAAATTGTAGAAAAAATACACATCGAAACGTTTCGATGTGATATTAACGTGAGAATTATGCATTGCACTAAGATTGAAAGCAGAGTGTGAGTTGGATCAGTAAATGCCGATATAAAATTCAGCAAATAGTGAGAATGATCACTGAGAGTTTTATCAGTAGTCACGAGGATTTTTTGCTATTTCACCAAAACAGAGTTTCGGTTAATTCAAGGTAAACTAAGCAACCGCCCCTAAAATAATCAGCACATCAGTAGCACTCAACGGTTCACTTCGGCTATGATTTCAACTTCTACTCGTAGCGGATCCTGAGCAATGAAAAAACAAGTATTGATTTTACTGAGTACATTGGCATTAAGTGCCTGTGAAAATGAAGTGGGCACCGCTTCTTGGTGCCAAGACATGCGTGATAAACCGAAAAGCGAATGGAGCGCTCAAGGTGCGCTGGATTTTACCAAACACTGCCTATTACAGTCAGAAATCGGCAGCCAAGCCTGGTGTGAAGATATGCAACTCAAGCCGAAAGGAGACTGGACGGCAAATGAAGCGACCTCTTACGCGAAGCACTGTATCTTTTAGTCTAAAAGGCACCAAAGCAATATACAACCAGCGCTCTTTATTGCCGCTCATCTTTCGGGGAATCCATCACCACCATGGTACTGATGGATTTTACCGTAAGACATTCCCCTAATACATCGGCATGAAAGCGTTTATAAGCACTCAGATCTTTAGTCTCAACGCGTAATAAATATTCATTCATCCCCGTGATGTTATGGCATTCAACAACTTCTTTCGCAAACTGAACATGCTCTTCAAAACTGAGTTGAGCCTTCTTGGTATGGCTATTTAATCCAATTGCCACATAAGCAATAAAACCGATATTTAGCTGTGTTTTATCTAATACCGCTCGATAACCTTTGATTACTCGCTTACGTTCAAGCTCTTGCACACGTCGGAGCGTCGCGGACGGTGATAACCCGACCCGTTCGGCCAGCTCAACATTGGCAATTCGCCCGTTTGCCTGTAGCTCATGCAATATTCTTTCGTCAAATTTGTCCATAGTTAATTTTTATTGTTTGATTCATTCATTTATAACAAATATAAACACAATATTGTCCATCAATGCTATTACTATTTTTCCTATTCTATGACCGAAAAAAGAAGAGAGTATGGACTACACACAGTGGGGACCGTTGATCGCCTTTGCTTTTGTTTCGACCTTTTCCCCAGGGCCAAACAATATTATGTTGATGACCTCAGGGGCAAATGTCGGCTTTATCCGCACGATCCCGCATATGCTTGGTGTCACTTTAGGCTTTAGCATTATGGTATTACTGGTGGGTATTGGCCTAACGGATTTATTTCAACGCTACCCATGGATGCAGCATGGATTACACATTGCCTGTAGTGGTTATTTAATCTATTTAGCGTTTAAAATTGCCTTTAGCTCCCCCACACAAGCCAAACAAGACTATCAACCGATGAGCTTTTCAAGTGCGGTACTTTTTCAGTGGGTTAACCCAAAAGGTTGGTCGATGGCTCTTACCGCGGTTAGTGTCTTTAATCCAAGTGCCAGTTGGTTACAGCTTATGGTGATTGCGCTGGTGTTTATCGTGGTCAATATCCCATCAGTCAGCGTATGGGCTGCCGCAGGCAAGCAACTCAGCTATTGGATGAATAACTCTCGCTACGTGCGCTGGTTTAACGGCATCATGGGAGGGCTATTGCTGCTTTCTGTTCTGCCAATGCTCTAGCATTACATTTTCTTCCTCAGCACATCGTTTATACGACATGCTGAGGGAGAAATACTGACTTTTCTTGTTAAGCACAGTAAAATTGCTAGGTATGTAGACAACCGATCGCGACTATGCCCACTTATCCTGACTGTTTTACCCCATTTAAAAACGATATTGCTACCCTCACGCCTCCCTTGCGTTTTACTTACCCATTTTGCTATGACCCCCACCCATTATCGGTGATTGCAGCCCAAGAGCTACAACTGCACCTGACGACTCAAACACATTGGACACACCCTTTTGGACTGAATGAGCAAACACAGCATTCACATGGGAAAATGTTTGGTGTACTGGTTGTAAGGCATCCGCTCGGTACATTGGGTTACTTATCAGCATTTTCCGGTCAACTCGCTGGGCAAGATCATCTACCCGGTTTTGTCCCTCCGGTGTTTGATCGTTTTACTGACTCAAGCTTTTTTTGTCATGAAGCCGAACAAATTTCTGATATGAATCGACAAATTATTGAATTAACCGAAGCAACATTACGCAAACAATTAATCCACAAGCTTGATGAGGCTCAGCAAACCGCCAAACATGCAATTGTACGACAACAGCAGCAGATGACGAACCATCGCGCCCAGAGAAAACATCAACGAAAACAAGTAGAAACCTTGCCAGAGGAGCAACGGCCAGCCTTATTGGCACAACTGGCTCAACAAAGTGTGTATGAGAAATGGCAACTTAAACAACTGAAACTCGATTGGCAAAAACGTATTAACGAACTCAGCAGCCAATTACATCAACTAGATCAAACAATCGAAGCGCTCAAGCAACAACGTAAACAGCGCTCTGCGCAATTACAGCACAAACTCTTTGCTCACTACCGATTCCTTAACCAATCCGGTGAAGAGAAAAACTTAAACGATATTTTTGCCGGTGCAATGACCCCTATTCCGCCAGCGGGTGCCGGTGAATGTGCTGCCCCGAAACTATTACAGTATGCGTTCCTGCATCATTTAACCCCAATTGCCATGGCTGAATTTTGGTGGGGGTGTTCGCCTAAATCTGAAATTCGCCAGCATGGGCAGTTTTATCCTGCCTGCCAAAGTAAATGTCAGCCGATTCTCACCCATATGCTCAAAGGGCTGCCAATGGACGATAATCCTCTACTTCAGAACCCCGCCGAAGGAAAAGAGATAACGATCATTTACCAAGATGAAGCGATTGTTGTTGTTAACAAACCCGCAGAGTTTCTCTCTGTACCCGGCGTCAATATTAAAGACTCAGTACAAACACGTTTAGAGCAAACCTTCCCCGATGTTGAGGGGCCATTTGTTCTCCATCGTTTAGATATGTCCACTTCTGGGCTTTTAGTCTTTGCTTTAACTCGACGGGCCAATAAATCGCTCCAAAAACAGTTTATTACTCGCCAAGTAGAAAAGCAGTATGTCGCTTTATTAGCCGGAGAACTCTTACAACAACAAGGCGATATTACGCTTCCTTTATGTGCTGATTTAGAAGATAGACCAAGACAGAAAGTCTGTGAAAAACAGGGCAAAGCGGCGCACACGCGGTGGGAAAAAGTGGCCATCGAAAATGGTCAAACTCGGGTCAACCTCTACCCTTTAACGGGGCGCACCCACCAGCTGCGCGTCCATTGCGCACATCATGATGGGTTAGCGATGCCGATAGTGGGTGACGATCTTTATGGAGAAAAAGGCGCTCGACTTTGCTTACACGCTCAAAAACTAAGTTTTGTTCACCCTTACCACAAAAAAAGAATGGTTTTCGAAACGCCCGTTCCTTTTTAGTTTCAGATGCTTCTAGCCTTTGGCAATATTTTTCGATTCTTTCACTTCTTTTAACTCAGTGATCTCGGCAAGCTGCGCCACATTTTTCTCAGCAGCTGGATAAGTGACGCCATTAAAACGTCCACCTTGTTCAATGCTGAGATCATCACTGTAAAGCGAGCCTTTCACCTGCCCTTTTGTCAGAATTTCGATTTTATCTGCATGACAGGTTCCTTCAAACTGTCCGTTCACAATCACATGCTGTGCAAAAATTTCACCACTCACGATACCGCTTTCACTGATCACCAAGGTTTTTTCGACATGAAGTTGCCCATCGATCAAACCATCTACTTGCATATTGCTTTCTAACCTGAGTTGTCCACTAACTGCACAGCCTTTTGCGATGAGAGTTGTAACTGAGCGCTGACTCTTAGCTCGACTTTGTTTACTAAAGATTCCCATCGAATACCTCTTACTTTACTAAATAAACTATCAAAATCATTGACTCCCCAATCCACAAACGGCCGAGGATCCAACGGTCGACCCACAAATCGAATTTCATAGTGCAAATGAGGGCCAGAAGAAAGGCCAGTGTTACCGGAATAACCAATTAAATCGCCTTTCTGTACAAAATCACCACTTTTTACCGCGAACTTTTGCATGTGAGAGTAAGAACTCGAGAAACCATAAGAATGTTGTAAACGCAAAAAATTACCAGACCCTTGATTACTCGCTCGAATCACTTCAACAACACCATCCGCAGGAGCATAAATCGGTGTGCCTATGTTGACCGCAAAATCTTGTCCACGATGAAACTTCACTTCTCCCGTAATAGGATGAGTACGTTTACCATATCCTGACGAAATACGCGCGTCCTGAACAGGAGAACCACTTGGAATTTGGCTCAACATCACCATTCTAACTGAAGAGGTAATGGCAGCAGTATCGAGTCGAGACTCTAATTCGGCATGGCTTTCTCCCACACCTAATACTTTTTCCAGATCGCCGAGCCGATCAGAAACAATCTGTATTTTTTCTTCTCGCTCATTCAGATCACTTTCTAAGTTATCCTTAAGATCCTTCAGTGCCGACAATTCACCAAGCAATGACGAAGATTGATTTTCTAATTCTTGCTGCTTAAGTTTCGCAAAATCCACTTCATTAGATAAATAATAAATCACCCCACCGATGGTAATGACTCCGGCAAACAATACATAGCCAAAGCCTTTTAATAGATGCCGATACCATTTTCCAATATGAAAATGCCGAGTTCCATGGATAGAGGAAACAGAAACGATGACCTGTTCTTTCATAGAATTACGCATGTTAAAACGAATGGAGGGCATTCTAACAGGTAACGAATTTCGACTAAATGTTTTGCTTCACTGATTCAGAACAAAGCCACACATAACAGTGAATTAAATCATACTTTGCCGATCGATCCCGTCACGTTTAATCGTATTTTTATTACAAAACCCACCGTTAATTTCCCCTTAATTTCTTTTTCGCAATAAAACCAAACAAAACTATCGATCGAAATCACATTTAACCGAACAAAATAAGAACAAAAGACACAAAACGTGATCTAAATATCATTACTATCCGAGAAAATTATTGTTAGAATGAGACGTAAATCATTTAGAATTAATTGACAAATAAAAAACATAAGGAATGTAATTAAATTACAATACAGAAATGTGACATAAGACATATAAAAATAATAAGAGAAAGAATTTTATCTGGGATGAGATCACAAAAAACCCGTTGTCAGCTCTAAAGTAAAATTGTGTGATAAATTGATTGTGTACTAAGCAACCAACGGTTTTTAGGCGAACCGTTACCACATCATTTCTATAGAACATCGAACGGGGAACAGATATGTTATCACCAGATGCTAAGATCAAGATACAAAATTTTGGTCGTTTCTTATCAAACATGGTTATGCCCAATATTGGCGCATTCATCGCTTGGGGCTTTATTACCGCACTTTTCATTCCAACCGGCTGGTTACCCAATGAGACACTAGCCTCTTTAGTTGGCCCAATGATCACCTATTTACTTCCGCTGCTGATCGGCTATACCGGCGGCAAACTGGTCGGTGGTGAACGAGGAGCGGTTGTTGGTGCTATTACTACCATGGGGGTTATTGTCGGAACCGATATCCCTATGTTTATGGGTGCAATGATCGTTGGCCCTATGGGTGGCTGGGCTATTAAATATTTCGACCAACGGGTTGAAGGTAAAATAAAAAGCGGTTTTGAGATGTTGGTTAATAACTTCTCCGCTGGCATTATTGGTATGATATGCGCCATCATCGCCTTCTACCTTATCGGGCCTTTCGTAAAAATACTTTCAGAGCTTCTTGCTGCTGGCGTCAACTTTTTAGTCGCGGCTCATCTTCTGCCTTTAACTTCTATTTTTGTTGAACCTGCAAAAATTCTTTTCCTCAACAATGCGATTAACCACGGTATTTTCTCTCCTCTCGGCATTCAACAAGCCAATGAAATGGGCCAGTCAATTTTCTTCCTAATTGAAGCCAACCCAGGGCCTGGTTTAGGAATCTTACTGGCCTATATGTTTTTTGGGAAAGGAACAGCTCGTCAAACGGCTGGCGGCGCAACCATTATTCATTTCTTTGGCGGCATCCATGAAATTTATTTTCCCTACATTTTAATGAATCCGCGCCTCATCCTCGCCGCTATTGCAGGCGGTATGACTGGAGTATTTACTTTAACTTTATTCAATGCCGGCATTGTTTCCCCTGCCTCTCCGGGGTCTATTTTTGCTATATTACTCATGACCAACAAAGCCTCGATGCTGGGCGTTCTTTGCTCCATTTTCGCGGCGGCTGGTGTTTCTTTCACCGTTGCTGCAATTTTAATGAAAGCACAACACTCTACCGATGAGGAAGATAATGAAGAAGCGCTAGAGAAAGCGACCGCTCAAATGCAAGAATTGAAATCTACCGCTAAAGGGCAGCCAACATCTTCAAGTAGCGATCGTGACATCAACCTTAGTCAAGTCAAAAACATCATTGTGGCTTGTGATGCTGGGATGGGGTCTAGTGCCATGGGTGCCAGTTTACTACGTAAGAAAATACAAGATGCAGGCCTAAACATCAACGTAACCAACCTTGCTATCAATAATTTACCGAAAGATGTCGATATTGTAATTACCCATAAAGACTTAACCGACCGAGCACGTAAACATGCTCCGAATGCGCAACATCTTTCACTCAATAATTTTCTCGACAACCAAATGTATAATCAATTGGTGACGCAATTACTGGCGGTGAAATATCCACAAGCGGCGAACGATGGGCATTTAATTAAAATGTCTGTTGTCGCTGCCAATGATGACTATTTTGAGCCCCAACAACCTTCCATTTTTAGCCTACAAGAAAAAAATATTCATCTTGGTTTAACGGCTCGCAATAAAGAAGAAGCGATACGCTTTGCGGGTAATCAACTGGTTGAACTAGGTTATGTTGAACCTGAATATGTGGATGCCATGTTTGAGCGAGAAAAATTAGTTCCAACCTACTTAGGTGAATCAATCGCGGTACCTCATGGAACGATAGAAGCTAAAGATCGTGTCATTAAAACCGGTATTGTTATTTGCCAGTATCCATCAGGGGTTCAATTTACTGACGAAAAAGAAGATATTGCTAAACTCGTGATCGGGATTGCTGCAAAAAATGATGAGCATATTCAAGTGATTACTGCCATTACTAACGCCCTTGATGAGCCAGAGGCCATCAAGACATTAACCTCAACTAAAGACATTAAAGACATCTTGGCCATTTTATCGAAAACCCAAGCTGCATAATAGCTTTGCTCCTGAGGCAAAACGAGGTCAGCTCCCCCTTATTTACCACGCTGACCTCACCCTAATCTCGTTAGTCACTTTTTAATAGGTAATCAATTATGAAAAATGCAGTACATTTTGGTGCGGGTAATATTGGCCGTGGTTTTATCGGCAAACTTCTGGCAGATGCTGATATTCAAGTCACCTTTGCCGATGTAAATGAACCTTTAGTCGATCAACTCAGTCACCAGCAACAGTATCAGGTTAAAGTCGTCGGTAGTGAATGCCGGATAGAAACGGTCAACCATGTTACCGCAGTAAATTCAGCCAGTGATGATGTCATTGAACGCATCATGAATACCGATTTAGTGACAACTGCCGTTGGCCCCACTGTGTTGGATATTATCGCCAAAACGATAGCTAAGGGACTTGAAGCGCGCTTTGCTAGCGGCAATGAACAGCCACTCAATATCATTGCTTGTGAAAACATGGTTCGCGGAACCAGTCACTTAAAAAGTGAAATTTTTAAGTATTTAAGTTCTGAGTCACAAGTAAAAGCAGAACAATGGGTCGGTTTTGTTGACTCAGCGGTCGATAGAATCGTCCCGCCTACGGAAGCGGCAAACGATGATCCACTTGAAGTGACCGTGGAAAGCTTCAGTGAATGGATTGTCGATGAACAACAATTTAAAGGGGACATTCCTTCAATTAACGGCATGGAAAAAACAGATAATCTGATGGCTTTCGTTGAGCGTAAACTCTTTACCCTCAATACCGGACACTGTATCACCGCTTATTTAGGCTGCTTGAAAGGACACCAAACGATCCGACAGGCAATCCAAGATCCACTTATTCATGCTGAAGTTAAACAAGCAATGCAAGAAAGTGGCGAAGTGTTAATTCGTCGATATGGTTTTGATCGAAAACTGCACTACGCCTACATTGAAAAGATCTTGTCTCGCTTTGCTAACCCCTATTTAGTCGATGAAGTGGATCGCGTTGGCAGGCAACCTCTGCGAAAATTAGGTGTAAATGATAGATTGATCAAACCATTACTCGGTACAATAGAATACGGCTTAGAAAATAAAACCTTACTCAAAGGGATTGCTGCCGCGCTGAAATATACCAATATCAGTGATCCACAAGCGGTTGAACTGCAAAACTCGCTACGGAAACAAGGTATTGCTCAAACGCTAGCGCATTATTCCGGCTTAGATGCAAACAGTGTCGAAGTACAACAAATCGAAGCGATTTATCATCAGCTTTAATATGACACTTCGATGGGAAGAGCATGCTCTTCCCATCATCAACTTAAATTAGATCAGTATATGGCAGAAAAAATTAACGAAATCGATATCTTAGAACGACTAAACGAGGCCCCTTCTGTACGCGGTTTTTTTATCACCACTGTCGAGGTGTTAGCTCAAGCCATTGATACACTGATACAACGTATTTTTCGCAAAGATAATTTTGCCGTCCAATCGGTCGTTGGGCCACTACTAGACGATACCGGCCCGCTAGGCAATTTGTCCGTTCGTTTAAAATTATTGTATGGTTTAGGGGTTATTGCTGATGATGTTTATCACGATATTGAAACCATCATTAAATTGCGCAATCAACTCAATAGTGATGGAGCTGAGTATCTTTTTACGGATAGCAAAATCCTTGCTGCAATTGAAGCACTTCATCTTGTACAAAACATGGGCCTATTGCAGCTCAATCCCCCGGAGCCTGATGAGGACATCGACCTAGAATTTTATCATTTACACCTCCAGCGACAACAACAAGTGATTCGCTCCGGGCTATCCCTTGCTATTATTGAAATTTGCAATGAGTTAAATAAAGAGAGTCCATTTTAAGTCTCTTTTTCCTGATTGATTTAATATCAATAGTGATAGCCTGAACAGTTTCGAACCCAAAAACTATCGATGTGATTAGCATGCAACAATTAAACGTCGAGATAAGCCAGTCAAGACTTTCAGGCGATGATTAGATATCGATTGCAGATGGTTATCGCTACCATGGCGGATCATATACGAGCAGGGTATAGTGATCGGCAGCCCCTTTTCTAACATGATCAAATTGTCATATGAACCATCAACAACGAAGTCAATTACTGAACGCCTTTGAGCATAAAACCGAAGTACCTATGCTCATCCTTTCATTGATTTATGTCCTCTTAGCTTTAGTCCCAGATCTTGCTCAATTGGATGAACAAGAACATCACTTTATTAACCAATTGATCTGGCTAGTGTGGGGCGTTTTTGCCACGGAGCTGGGCATCAAAGTATTACTAAGCACCCACCGCTGGAACTATTTGATTCAACATTGGCAAGATGTCTTGATTGTTGCTATGCCTTTTCTTAGACCATTACGCTTTTTACGTATCCTTTTTATTTTGCCTAAGACATGGCGTCAAACCAAAGCCGTATTACGTCAAAAAACGTTTAGCTTTATTGGTTTAACCAGTTTACTAACGGTCATCTTAAGTTCTGCTTTTGTTTATTTGGTCGAAAGAGGCAGCTCAAGCCCGATAGAAAGTTACGGTGATGCACTATGGTGGGCAATGACCACCATTACTACCGTTGGATATGGTGATATGTATCCGGTGACCTCCTTTGGCCGAGGGGTCGCTGTTTTTTTAATGTTAACCGGAATCACTCTTTTTGGTTTACTTACCGCCAGTGTGGCCTCTTTTTTTGTCGATGATAATCAACAAAGTCGGCAGCATGAAAAACAACCGGATAGCTCTTCCATTCCTCGTCGCACTTTTCATCTGGCCCGTTTTCAGTATCAACTCAAAGAAAAGCAGCGCCGCCGACACAAACGCAAATAAACTTCGCGAGCTTGAACTCAGACTTACAGTTCGGTTAATAACAACATTAATCTATCTGCTGAATAAACCATTGAGAAAATGCCTGTAATTCTAACGCGAATTGAGGCATTTTTTCACATAGTGGTGCTAGGCTCTGAGTGATTGCCTGTTTGTTATAAGTCACCCCCTTCAATTGTTGTGCTATTTTCTCCATTGGATAAGGCTCTAACATATCACTAAATAGTGTCGCGTATTGGATTGTTCCTTGTTCAACCTTTAAATACACATCAACACCGCCCCAAGAAAAACGTTCATCCATACGATGCGTAAAAGGCGGAGTCTGCCCAAAGTTCCACTGCCAACTACGCTGTTTAGCAAATTTTTCCTCAAAATCCGGCAAGTCAGCAAAATGCTCTGGAGAAATCCATTCTGGTGTCACCGTTTGTTGGTAATGCTCAAGATAAGCTTGCATGATAGCTTCACATACTTGCTGATGATGAATATCTGCCTTGACAGTATTAAGGTTAATGACTCGAGATTTTACCGACGTGATCCCTTTTGCTTGCAGCTTTTTCGGATCTGGGTTGAGGTAATCAGCCAACCGGCTCATATCCGCACTGAGTAATAAAGTACCGTGGTGAAAACCGCGATCCACAGTTTCTCGGTAAGCCGAACCTGAAAATTTGCGTAGGCCTTGTTCATCTTCCAGCACTAAATCATTTCGACCATTAGCCACTCCTGCAATGCCAAGCTTACTGAGCCCAGTCAACACAATTTGTGTTGATATCTGTTTATCATATTCAGGCTTACCCGCCATAAAAGTAAAGTTAGTATTCCCCAAATCGTGGAATACAGCCCCGCCTCCTGTCTGTCGACGGGCCAGTTTGACGTTATCTTGCTCCATTCGTTCGATTCGACATTCTCGCCAAGGGTTTTGCGCACGACCAATGACGACCGTATCAGCATTGCGCCACAAAAACAGAATACGTTGATCAGCGGGCATCGAGCGGAAAATCGTATCTTCAACCGCTAAGTTAAACCAAGGATTGGTTGATTCAGAAATTAGAATTCGGGTACGAGTCATGTCTAGTTCACATTGATATTAACCAAACCATTATCCTACTGAGCATAACTCAAGATAGCGAGCAAAATTCCGCTCGCAAGGTCAACAAACCCTAGCGCATACCAACCAGCCAATCCAGCATCTCACCATCGCGTATGTTCAATTACTTCAAGAACGGCCCTACTGCACATTTCTAACTAAGCGCGCTATACTTACTAGCTCAATCATTACTGACGCCAATTTTATGCCAATAAACAATCCCCATGTGCAGCCACATAACCCTTTACACGGCTTAACCTTAGAAAAAATTCTCACTCGATTGGTAGAACATTATGGCTGGCAAGGATTAGCGCAACACATTAATCTCAACTGTTTTAAAAGCGATCCGTCAATCAAATCTTCCTTGAAATTTTTACGGCGTACAGAGTGGGCAAGAAATAAGGTGGAAAAGATCTATCTTGAGACCTTTCATTAAACCATATACCTAAACAACTTGGCGTTGCAGGTAGGCGGCAAGTGTATAGATTAAATAAAGGGCTGAGCAGCCCTTTATCTCCTACCGACGTGACATTATGAAGGGATATCGTTTTACAACTTGGATAATTAACCGCTCAATTGCTTAAGTCGATCACCAATCGCTAGCTCTAACTCATCTAACCATTGATAACGTTTGGTATACAAACGACGCTTATTACGGTTTAAACTCTCAATCTCTTTGCGAGCCGGTAACATAGGAATGCAATATAAATAGCGATTGATTTTTTCCGCCTCATATTCTGTCCATAGCTCATCATAATCAAAACTAACTTTATTACGCTTAGAGCCAATATAACGCAATGCTTGATAAATATGGCCACGATTAGCAATTGCATAACAGCGCTCAACACCCAACTGACGAGACACTAATAACGCTAACTCAACCATTAATGCTTTCGTCCGTAAACCATGTACTGTACGGGTTAAATCTTTAATAATTTGCTGACGGTTTTCAATCTTATCACTTGGGCCTTGCAAGGCTCCGATATACATCGTTTTACCGTGATCAGAAAAATGAAAGCTGATCGAATAAATAATAGTCTCCGCTTGATTCACTAAGCTTAAACCCATAGCCCCCTCACGGCTGGCTCCTCGGTTTAAACGAATATCATAGGTTTCGCCATTTTTATCTTCGATACATAATAAGCTCACACCTTGGGCGGACATGATCTCCGTACAATGCTCACCAAAACGCTCAGCTACAAATAAAAAATGCTGCTCAAGGAGCTCCACCCTTTGCATTAGCGATAAATCAACACAGAGGTAGGGCTTTAGTGGTTTTTCTAATAGCTGTGGATTGTCATTCAGCACCTTAGCGAGAATAGGCTGCTCAAACATTGATAACATCCGCCGCACAGCTTGGGGGTACAACAATGTCCATAAACGAAAACGCCAGTTTTTACGTATACGAGACCAGCCTTTACTCTCTGGATAAATTTTTTCCGCCCATGCCGGCAGATCATTTTGGAGATTAGTCAACATAATATAACTCACACTGCGCCAGTGGTAGGATAAATCACCCACCAGAACAAATAGACATAGAATGCAATTATACAGCGTTTTATTACTCTGGACTCGATGACTAATGTATGGGATTGTATGGATACTCAATCTATACCTAAACAACTTGGCGTTGCAGGTAGGCGGCAAGTGAGTGACAAATTTGTCTGGAACAAATTTGAACAGCCGTAGGCTGGCTTTCATAATCCCCATCAGCATAGATAGGCTATATGATTGGGGTGAAGAACGTAGCCAACACCCCTGCAGATTCAAGTAGGAAGGAGATAAATATCAGCGTTGATAACGATCCGTTAGTAGGCAACTCCGACTCGCTGCTGCGCAAAAGACGCCGTTTCTAACATATCCAGCATTGCCACTGCATAATCACTGACCGAAATCCGACTATGCCCATCTTGGTCGGCAAGTAGCTGATCACCACCGATTCGATAAGCTCCTTGCTTCTCACCAGGGAAAATCTCAGCCGCTGGGCTAACAAAAGTCCAATTCAGTAGACTATCGCTACTTCTAAAAATGGCCAAGGCTTCACCTTGTGCCAGTGCTTCTGGTTTATATTCGCTTGGAAAGTCCGGTAAAGAGACCAGTGCAACCCCCGGTGAAACTTCTAACGAACCGGCTCCCCCAACCCAAAGTAAACGCTTGACGCCTACTTGAGGTAATTGGCTTAATAATAGCTCTGCCGTCTTAGCCACAATACCATGTTCCCCGTTTGCTCGACCGCCAATCGACACCATGACGACATCAATACCGGCAAATAATTGCGCAAAATTAGTTTGATTGTGCAGGTCAAACTGACGTACTTCAACATTCGCATCGGTCATTTTAGCGGGATCACGCACCATAGCGACCACATCATGCCGACGAGACAGGGCTTCTTGCACTAAATGGCTACCGATCCAACCCGAAGCTCCAACAATAGCAACTTTCATCTCTAACACCTTAATGTTTAATTTATCAACAGATGCTAGTGTAGTCGCCCCTGAACGAGTGATAAATGGTCAGAAAGGATGTAGATTGTATCTAAATAAGATACTAATAAGAGATGACCATGGATAAATTAACCGCGATGCGCAGCTTTGTAGAAGTCGCCAACATTGGCAGTTTCACTCAAGCGGCAGAAAACCTTAACTTAAGTCGCTTACAAGTCTCACGCCATGTCCAAGAAATTGAAGATTGGTTAAAACAGCGTTTGTTGCATAGAACCACACGCAAAGTGAGCCTAACAGCATCTGGGGAAGAAGCGCTAAGACAGTGTGAAAAAATCCTCCATCAAACAGCAGAATTAGAAATGCGAGCGCTAGAGCAATCGCAGTCACTGTCTGGACGCATTCGAATTTCGGTACCGATTGGTTTGGCACGTTATCTCCTGCTTGATGCGGTAGAAGCGTTTACTGACCAGAACCCACAAGTAACGATTGATATTCTTGCTTCCGATCGCTTAGCTCAACTGGTTGATGAACGGGTAGATATTGCACTGCGCTTTACTCCCCAACCCGACGAACAATTAATTGCTCGACGTCTTTTTCAAGTCGATACGGTCGCTTGTGCTGCACCCACTTATCTTGCTCAACATCAACCGATTACGCAGCCAAGTGATCTAGCTAAGCACAACTGTTTTGTCCATCTTTCACATCATAAATGGGAATTTATTCGTGATAACCAAACCTACAGTGTCAATGTCAATGGTACGATTCGAGCGAACGATATGAGCCTAATCTGCCGGGCAACATTACATGGTAAAGGTGTTGCTCTACTCCCTTGTGATTTAGCCAATCGCTACTTAGAAGATCGCTCTCTAATCCAGATATTACCCGACTACCATTTAGCGACCAGCGCATTGTGGGCGGTGTATTTATCGCGCAGCTATCAGTCGCCACTCGTGCGGCAATTTATCGATTTTGTCAGCACACAATGGGATAATTTAAATATGACCGTACCAGAATAAAGCAGCTTCCACTGATTGATAAGAATGAGGCTGACAGCATGAATCCATCAGCCTCATTGGTTATTGGATGCGTTTGTGTTTTGGTACATAGTTAAGAATAGAGATCGGCACTGGCTTTTTCGGCTCAAACCCCTCAACCACTCTACGCTCAATTAAGTGACCTAATCGGCTTTCAATCATGCAAAGATTTTTAAAATTATCTTTCGAGACAAAAGAAATCGCTTCACCTTTCTCGCCCGCTCGTCCTGTACGTCCAATACGGTGCACATACTCATCAGCAGGAAATGGCAAATCATAATTGACGACTCGTGCCAACGCTTGAATATCGATACCACGAGCCCCGACTCCAGTTGCTACCAAGTATTTGATTTTACCGGCTTTGAAATCTTCTAGAAGTTGGACGCGGATCGCTTGACTACGGCCACTATGAAAAGCTTCCGCATAAATACCTCGCTTTTCTAACTGAGCGACTAATTTTGCTGCCCCGTGTTTAGTTTCGATAAAAATCAGCGCCTGCTCCCAATGATTTTCTTTGATTAAGTGACTTAATAGGGCGGATTTTTTATCTTTATCCACCGTAATAAGCCATTGATCAATATTCGTTTTAGAGGCTTGGTTGGCTGCAATCGTAATCTCGTAAGGGTCGGTGACGGCAGTCTTCGCTAAATCTCGAACCTTGTTCGATAAAGTGGCAGAAAAGAGCAAAAATTGAGCCTGTCTTGGAAGACGATCAATGATTTTATTAATCGGCTCAATAAACCCCATATCGAGCATCCGATCAGCTTCATCCAATACCACCATCTCAACTTCATCAAAATGAACAGCACGTTGACCATACATATCCAACAAACGCCCTGGCGTGGCAACTAAAACATCAATGCCATCGATCAACTGCTGCTTTTGTGTCTGTTCATCTACCCCACCGTACATTGCCAACGTCGTTAATCGAGTATGCTGAGCATATTGCTCTGTATTTTTCGCTACCTGAATCGCAAGCTCCCGGGTAGGGACTAAAATCAACGCTCGAATCCGCTTTTTCCGTTGGATATTTCCATTTTGCAATTGATGTAAAATCGGCAAGACAAAGCTGGCGGTTTTTCCGGTACCCGTTTGGGCGGCCGCAATCAGATCTTGTCCTTGTAAAATAACCGGAATGGCTTTACGTTGAATGGGGGTTGGTGTGTGATAACCCAGTTCAGCCACTGATTGAATCAGAGCCTCGCTAAGTCCAAGTTGTGCAAATGACATGATTGAGCCCAAATCGATAAAGTAGAGTAAGAACACGCTAGAATAGGGCAAATTCTAACATGAAGCGAAAGGTATGAAGAGCGTTATCACACTTTCATACCTTTTACGTCAAATCAAAAGAGTATAAAACAGTAACTCAATGCGTTGATCAAGCCAGCTTTTGTTCATAAGCAAGACGATACTGCACCATATCTTCAATGGTCAGAACTGGCATATTATGCAAGCGGCCAAAGGCAATAATTTCTGGTGTTTTCGCCATAGTCCCATCTGGGTTAGTCAGTTCACACAATACACCGGAAGGAAGCAAACCCGCCATTTGCATTAAATCAACCGTCCCTTCAGTATGACCTCGACGCGTCATAATGCCACCTTTACGAGCCCGCAAAGGAAATACATGCCCAGGACGAGCAAGATCTTCTGGTTTTGCATTAGGGTTAATCGCAGTTTTTATCGTGGTCACTCGATCTTTGGCTGACACTCCCGTTGTTACCCCACTCTTCGCTTCAATTGAGACGGTAAAAGCCGTTTGATTTTGGCTATTATTGTGTTGCACCATAGGAGGGAGATCCAGTTTATTCGCTTGTTCATCGGTCAAGCATAAACAGACGATGCCACTGCATTCTCGGATCATCAGCGCCATTTGCTCTGCAGTTAATGTTTCGGCAGGATAAATGATGTCCCCTTCATTTTCACGATCTTCATCATCCAATAATAAAACACCTCGTCCTTCTCGTAAGGCTTGTAGTGCGCGCTCGACTCGAGTAATAGGGTCGCCAAATTCGGCAAGTAAAGATAACTGATTCATGGTTTACTCCTAATAATGACCAGAATCAGGGCGGTTATGAGGTAAGCGGAAAGCATCAAACACAAGAGGCAAAAAATGCACCTGCACGATGTCTGATGTATACCCAATTCACGAAAATAACCACGGCTCTCAGCTGCGAATTTACGCCATCGCATAAACACCACCGCGCTGCAGTTATTTCATACTGGTAGGTATAATTGCCATTCTCTCTCATCCGGACTATAACCGTCGGCTCTGGCGTCTCACCAGATCTGCTGACCTCGACGAATCGAGCGCTCGTGGGCTCACCCAATCGGGTATACCACCGGTGGGGAATTCCACCCCGCCCTGAGAATTGTATAAAAAAATTACGTATTCAGTATAAAGAATGAAAACCGAGCTCATTCTTCGCTGATTATGGTAATACTTTGTTGCGTTTTTGCAAAGGGGAACTCTGACAGATAACCACTTTCAACTGACTTTAGCACGCGAAAAGTTGGTGGATGGTAATGAAGAGGGTTGATTGCATAGTCGGCAAATGGCTTGTTTTTTCATCTTATGGTAATGCTCGCCATGCATGACTAATGACATGAATTGCAGGATAATTTGCCAACTAGAGCAAGGAGAAGTTTGACAGCGCCTCATTACAACTTTGTGCGGGGTAATTTTGTGACAACAGTTGCAATAAGCTTCGGGCATAATTCTATTCTCCTTATTCAGGTTATTGACAATTGACGCAATATTGCCCATTTGGTTCCATCAATACGGTTCTCAATGACATATTTGTGATGAAAATCAAAAAAATACCTCATCGTATCGTATGAGGTATTAAGGCATGAGACTCGATGATAGGCTTAATTTAACTCAACCAATTGCTTCTTAAAGCTAACATGTTGTGCTTTTACTGTTTCTTCTGGTTCACCAGTCAAAAAACTCACTAGCACAATCGCTGCAGTAGAAAAAATAATGCCAGGTAAAATTTCGTAGACATCAAACCATCCTCCTGCCAATTGCTTCCAAATCACGATGGTCAGGCCGCCGACTAAAATTCCCGCCAACGCGCCATTACGGTTCATTCTCGACCAATAAAGGCTAAGAACTAACACCGGGCCAAAAGCCGCTCCGAATCCAGCCCATGCATAAGAAACTAAGCCAAGTACCGAACTATCTGGCGTCATCGCCAGTATTAATGCCACAATTGATATCAAAATAACCGCTAAACGGCCAACGCGTACTACGTCTTCGGAACTCGCCTCTTGCTTGAATACCTGTTTATAAAAGTCTTCAGCCAAAGCCGAGGAAGAGACCAATAATTGAGAATCAGCGGTACTCATGATCGCAGCTAAAATTGCCGCCAGCAAAATACCCGCTATCACCGGATGGAAAATAGCATTAACCAACAACATAAAGATTTTTTCACCATCATCTAGCTGCATTGTACCGCTGTTGGTCACATAGACTAATCCGACTAACCCCACTAACATAGCCCCACACATTGAAAGCGCCGTCCAGATCACCGCAATCCAACGCGCAGTGGTGAGATCTTTATTGGATCGAGCCGCTTTAAAACGCGCTAAGATATGCGGCTGACCAAAGTAACCAAAACCCCAACCAACTAACGATAAAATAGCGATAATAGATAAAGGTTGACCTTTCACATCATTCCATAATGTGAGCAATTGTGGATTTATGTCGCTTAAATCGGAGTCTAGCTGGCTAAATCCGCCATTCATGGCGGTAATTGGCACAATCAACAAGGCCGCCGACATTAATAACCCTTGCACTAAATCTGTCCAAGAGACCGCGAGAAATCCACCAAACAAGGTATAGGACACCACACAAATCGTACCAATAATGACCGCCGTGGTGTAATCAAGCCCAAAGACTGTTTCAAACAATTTACCGCCTGCGACTAAACCAGAACTGGTATAGAAAAGGAAAAATAACAGAATGAAAAAAGCAGAGATCGTTTGAATCAGCTTCGATTTATCATTAAATCGACGTGATAAAAACTCAGGTAATGTCAATGAGTCAGTCGTAATACTGTAGGTCCGTAACCGTTTCGCCGTAATAAGCCAGTTTGCCCATGTCCCCAGCAAAAGCCCACCAGCCAACCAAAATGCTTCAATTCCAGCAGCATAGGCATAACCAGGTAGTCCCAGTAATAACCAACCACTCATATCAGAGGCTCCAGCAGAGAGCGCAGCAGGCCATGGGCCGAGAGAACGTCCCCCTAAAAAGTAATCTGCTGAGTTCTTTGTTCGCTGATAGGCAAACACGCCAATCGCCAACATCATAATTAAATAAATGATGAAGGTTGTTGTAATAGCAAAGCTATTTTCCATTGATATTTCCTCTATTTATAAGATCGCTTTCTGTCATCCCCTCCATAATCGAGGGGAAAGTCAGTAAAGGATTAATGAGTTTCACTTCCTAACTCAAGCAAGGTGGCATTCCCTCCCACAGCAGTTATATTTATAGTTCGCGTACGTTCGGTAATAAAACGTAGCGATAGATGCGGATCATGAGTGGTCGGAAGTTGAATAAAATCGGTTTCAGAAACCAGATTAATGATAGCGCCAGAACGTTTGGCTAATTGTCGATTCAGTAAGCGCTCACATGCGTCAGAGCCAACATAACCGACACTACCAATATCTGACTCGATTAAGGTTGAATAGCCATCCAATGAAGTTAGTTGCAAGACATTAAGCGGCAACGAAGCATTTTGAATCGCAGCGTCTAGTCTGGCAATAAACGTGCTATCGTCACTGCATACCACCACGCTATTACCTGCCGCTAACGCACAAACGAGCAGAGCCATCACAGACCATTGACCTGCTTGGCTTTGTTCTTCCTGGATAATCAAAGCCACACCTCGTCCTGATGTGTAGAGTTGGTTACTTTCTCCCGTCGGTCCAACCAAACAATGAGGCTGAGCTAGTAACGAAGTGGCATGTTCAAGATGATAAGCCATGACTTGGGCTAAGTCTTTTTTATCCTTTTCTAACTGAGACTTTAGTGAAAGTAAGTGTTCACACTTTTTATCATAGGGTGTAAAGTTCCAATCTTCCCAGGCTGAAAGAGCATCAGTAAAATAGGTGACTTGGTGTACCATAAAAATTCCTCGCTCAGTCAATTAGTGATATTTCACTTGGGTAAAACGGTATAAATAGTGGGGGCCACCCGCTTTGGGGCCGGTTCCAGATAAGCCTTGACCACCAAAAGGTTGAACCCCAACGACAGCACCGACTTGATCACGATTGATATAACAATTTCCAACTCGTGCGTGTTTTTCTATCCAACGATAAGTTGTTTCATTACGACTATGAATGCCCATCGTTAAGCCAAAACCGGTGTTGTTGATTTGCTGTACGACTTGAGCTAATTCTTTCGCTTGATAGCGAACAATATGCAAAATTGGACCAAACTGCTCTTCGCTTAACTCCTCGATACTAGAAATCTCGAAGGCTGTTGGAGCAACAAAATCACCTTGCTGGCACGCGTCACTCAAGGTAAGTTGAGCGATTTTTTTCTGAGTTTTTGTCATATATTCAATGTGTTTTTGCAACTGCTGTTTGGCCTTATCATCAATAACAGGGCCAACATCTGTGCTGTGTAAATAAGGCAGCCCAACCGATAACTCCTGCATCGCCCCTTGGATTAAAGAAATAATGCGCTCAGCAACATCATGCTGCACAAAAAGGACTCGAAGTGCTGAGCAGCGTTGTCCTGCCGATGCAAAGGCTGACCGTAACACATCGCGCACCACTTGCTCTGGCAAAGCAGTACTATCAACAATCATCGCATTTTGCCCACCCGTTTCAGCAATCAACGGGACTGGAGAAGCCTCCCGTTCGGCTAACGTTTGGTTGATCTGCTGCGCGGTCGCGGTCGAGCCGGTAAAGGCAACCCCAGCAACAGCGGGATGAGAGGTCAGAGCTTGTCCAATGAGTGAACCGCGACCTGGGATAAATTGAATAACACCATTGGGAAAACCAGCTTGTAGCATTAATTCCACTGCACGAGCAGCAATAAGGCTGGTTTGTTCGGCAGGTTTGGCGACGACCGTATTGCCCGCGACTAATGCAGCGGTTATTTGGCCAAGAAAAATGGCTAGAGGAAAGTTCCAAGGACTGATACAAACAAAAACACCTCGTCCTTGCCGTGATATCTGCCGATTGATCCCATCAAAGCCCGCGATGGTGGTAGGCGATAATGAAGCGATCTGTTTGGCATAATAACGGCAGAAATCAACGGCCTCGCGCACCTCATCAATCGCATCATGGATCGTTTTCCCCGCTTCTTGATGACACAAGGCACAAAGCTCAGGTAGATTCTCTTCTAATAAATCAGCCAAAGTGTCTAGTTTTTCACTCCGTTGATGCACCGGTGTTTGATTCCACTCAGCAAATGCGGCTTGAGCATTCTCCATCGCTATGGAAACATGATCATGGGTTGCATGAAAAACATGACCGATTTGAATTTGACGATCATACGGCGCGCTCACCACTTCAGGCATGATCGCCTCCTTGATCATGCTTTCGAGTTGTGAATGGCCATTAAGAATAGGAGCTGCTTGCCAACGTTGATTTAGGTGCTGCTGAACTTGTAATACAAAAGGCTGTGCCTCACTTTCAATATCAATATTAATACCGCTGGCATTCTTTCGTTCAGGAAAAATAGCGGGAGGAAGAGGGATTTTGCTATTGTGTAACGTTACACATTCAAGTAACCGTTCAACGGGGTGGATGACTAAGGTTTCAACGGGACAACGAGCATCGACCAAACGGTGCACAAAGGAGCTGTTTGCCCCATTTTCAAGTAATCGACGAACCAAATAAGGTAAAAGATCTTTATGGCTCCCAACCGGAGCATAAATACGAACGGGCTGTTGATGGATGGCCTTGACCTGTTTATAAAGTGCCTCCCCCATTCCATGTAAACGCTGAAACTCAAAATCTTTATGGGTGGCCATTACCGCAATAGCAGAAACCGTTTGAGCATTATGGCTGGCAAACTGAGGAAACAGATGCCCACGCACGGAGTCACTCAGAAGAAAACGAGCGCAAGCCAAATAAGAAACATCCGTCGCTTCTTTACGGGTAAAAACTGGGTAGTTTGCATAACCGCTTTGCTGGGACCATTTGATCTCACTATCCCAATAAGCGCCTTTGACAAGCCGTACTGGAATTAAATCTCCCTGTTGCTTGGCAAGGCCTGTTAACCAAACTAAAGTCGGTAATGCCCGTTTAGAATAAGCTTGCACCACTAATCCAAATTTACCCCAACCCCGTACTGATGGAGTACGATACACTTTTTCAAATAGTTGCAATGATAATTCGAGTCGGTCAGCTTCTTCAGCATCAATGGTGATCGCAACATCCAAAGCAACGGCTCGTTCCAATAATTGCAATAATATTTGATAAAGCTCACTCATCACTCGAGAATAATTAGCCACCTCATAACGAGGGTGTAAGGCTGAAAGCTTAATTGAAATTGATGGTGCAGGGCTTTGGCAATTGGCTTTATTTTGTCCGACCGCCTCAATGGCTTGCAGATAATCTTGAGCATACTTTTTTGCATCGTCTTGCGTGAGTGCAGCTTCTCCCAACATATCAAAAGAATAGGTATAGCCTTGTTCACACATAGCTTGGCCATTGCTTTGTGCTTCAGTCATCGTTCGGCCAAGAACAAATTGGTGCCCCATAATTTTCATTGCTTGGTGCATTGCTTGACGAATAACCGGTTCAGACAGTTTAGTGACCAATCGATTTAAAGCTTGAACCGGACTACGCCATTCTGTATCCGCTAATCCAATCACTTTTCCCGTAAGCATCAACCCCCAAGTTGACGCATTAACAAAGACGGAATCTGAATGTTTTAAATGTGACTTCCAATCTGCTACGCCTAACCGATCCTTGATAAATGCATCAGCCGTGTCTTTATCTGGAATTCGCATCAACGCTTCCGCCAAACACATTAATAAAATCCCTTCTTGTGTATCTAAACTGTACTCAAGTAGTAATGCATCGATCATTTGCAACGCTTTTTTATCTCGCCGTATCGCTTCGATCAAATGAGTAGTTTTGCTAGCCATCGCTGATTGTTCAGCATTGCTTGGCATCGCCAGGGGAAGTAACTGCTTTAGCCATTGAGATTCGTCCACCATATAAAGTGGCGAGATCTGCATCCAAAGTTTATTAAGAGGTTGCTCAACAAACGTCGGATTCAACACATCCGTTGCTGTAAACATGCGTTTTCCTCAATCTCATACCCAGGTAACATGCCTGAGTTTCCTACAATGGCTAGCAGTGTATTTTGAGTGCATGAGGAATACTTGTCAAAAACTCCGAAATTTTTACCAAAAACTCGCCAAATTAACAAAGCAGAAACACAATCACATCATATAATCTCATATAAAATAGCGTTTGGTTAGCAATAGAGCCGTTGCCGTGATGCGACTGCAACACTTATCCATAAACCCCATGCCATCAACTTGGACTGATCGGACGACATTAACGATAGAAACGTTTTCTGTACTGTGAAGGAGAAACGCCTTGTAAGCGAGAAAAGGTATGAGTGAATGTGCTTTGGTTAGAGAACCCCGTTAATTCGGCCACTTGCCCCAGACTAAAGCGCCCTTGTTCAATCAAGGTTTTTGCTAGATCCACTCGTTTTTTTAACACATATTGATGAGGGGTTACGCCCACTTGCTCTTTAAATAGCTGATGAAATTGACTCTCACCAAGATAAACGCTGCCCGCAAGCTGAGCAATAGAGATGCGTCGGCTTAAGTGTTGTTCGATATAACGATCAACCACCTCTAAATCAAAGCGAGATTCTCTCCGATGGACATCAAAAGCCGAAATATGGTGCAGTAATAAAGCCAGCACCGTGTCACTACAAGCTCGACTTAACAATAAATCATTCGGGCTCGATCGTATTTCCTGTACCAGCATATCAATCAATTTTTGAATCGAACTATCAAGTTGAAAATAGATATCCATTTTAGATAACTCATTGATTTTCTGAAGTATTAACGAATCATCTTCTGCCGAATAAGGCAAATTTAAGACTAAAATATCAGATTGATGCGCCAGACTTCCAAAAGCATGATCAGTACTTGCGGTCACTACACATCCTTGGCCGGTACCAACCACATTCGCCACCCCAGAGACCTCAAATTCGACTAACCCTTTTAAGCCAATCACGATTTGTGTATAGCTATGTTCGTGACAATCCATATAAGATGGTAAGGTAATTAATTCGGCAGGACGAGGCGACAAAAGTTTGGCTCTTGATGCCGACTCTAACGAGAAATTCAATGAGGAAAGGTTCATGATCGTTATCTCATACAATGACCTTTTCGCATCATATAACAGTTTAGTCCGAAGCCAAAATGACACGCATTATCTTCTTTGACGTTATCTTATGGATTAATTTTCGTGCTACAGATAAGAAACCCCGACTCAATTGAATTCGGAACAATGATCAAGTGCACATAAATTACGGTCAATGAGTGTTCAATTAAAAAACGTTAAAGCAGATCGAAAATCGGAGCTTGCATATTTCGAGAATCTGCTCAAAATGAAGTGTGTACAGTTATAAAATATACAAAATCAGTGACCTAGTTGTTTGATTTTGTATACTGTTGTGCTTTGAAACTGAGATATTTTAGGATGAGTCAGCATGTTGCTATGCTGTCAAAAGTTTGTCTTCCGCCACGAAACAGTGGCTATATGAATTGTTGCAGGGACCTAATGATCAAATATCACCTCTCAGCGCTACTGCTTGCGCTAAGCCCTTTTTGGGTATCTGCATCAGTGTCCGCAGAAGAAATTACACAGGTAGATCCTGTGGCGGCCATTGATGGAAAAATAAGCATTAAACAAAATGAAATTGAGACGATAGCCTCAGAATTTGAAACCGAAGGAGCCAAGCTTCAACAATTAAAAAATGAACAAGCACGCTTACAACGCGAGAACGAAGAACTTCAAGCCAAACAAAATCGTGCCAAATCGGCTTTGGACAAACAATATAATCGCCTTCTTGAAGATCCAGACACGGATTTAGTCTCTTTTCAGCAACGCTACCAACAAGCTTGGGCTGATGTGAAAAAAAATCAATCTGAACAATTGTTGAATCAACAAGCGATCACTGAAAGTGATATGCGTCTCTCACAAATGAAACAAAAGCATGCTCGGTTAAAAACTGAATTTACTAACTTGCAAGAAAGTAAAATCGAAGCTCGCGTCAAACGCTTAAGCGCCGAGTTACGTGAGAGTAAAGTGTTGGAAAGTAGCTTTCGTACCACCTGTTCTACCAGTATGACGCTAGGTGAATGTGCCAATCAAGGGCAACACCTCACTCGTCAAAAAGCGGTTAATACTTTCCGTGAACAATTACTCGACCAGTTGACAGAGTCAGTCATCGCCAAACAAAACCTTCGCGGTGTAGAACTCAATATCCACGTCCAAGAAAGCCAAATCATCCGTAGTGGCTTTGAAGGCAATAATGAATACTTCACGCAATTACAGGCCCAATTACAAGCCAAACCTGATGCCGTTGCAGCATGTAAACTGCTCAATGTCTCTAGTCGTTACTGTTTAAAAGGTTCAGCAGATACAAAAAATAGCAAAACGGATAATAAACAGTGGGCTAATGTCAAAGTACGCTCGGATCAATACAATGACATTGTCACGATTAATGGCATTCAATACGGTAGTACACCGGTTGAAATTGTCTTACCTGCAGGGAGACATCAAGTCACCGTGGCTAAAGATGGCTTTGAAACTTATAACCGTGTGGTCACGATTAATGGAAACGATACAATTTGGGTAAAATTACGCCCAAATAAAAATGAGTAGTTACCCCACGTGAGGTGATTTTCTGGTCTGATTTCACAAAGCTGTCGTTAAAACGCCGTTTGGATCTTAAGTTATTGAAAGATGACTTCTGACAAAGCGGCGTTTTCGTTTAGAATAGAGACAACCATTTTCAAAATTTTAACTGAAGTAGGCAACATGCGATTAGGTTTATCCGCTCTGTTATTCGCTCTCTCATCTTGTTTAGTGACAACATCAACTCAGGCTGAAAACGCATCACCCTCTGTTATGGCCATTGATGACACACTATTTAGCCACCAAACACAATGGCAAGAGGCGCAAAAAGCCACCCAAGCTCAGCACATAAAAGTTCATAATCAACAAGCAGAGCTCGATCGCCTAATCGAGATAGCGAAACAATTGAATACTCAGCTACAAAGCGCTAAGGCTCATCTTGAGCATGATTATCTTAAAATGATTGATGAGCCAGAGCTAGATATAACGCCCTCTCAAAATGCCTATCAGGCAGCATGGGCTGAGGTTAAGCAGAACCAACAACAACGCTTAGCGGCAGAACAAACATTACAAGAACAGCAAGCACAGTTAACACAACTGCAAACCTCTCAAGAGGCGCTAGCACAAAAAATCAAACACTTTGAACAAGATAAACTACGGGCTCGTAGTGAACGACTACGAACCGAGCTGAAACGAGCCAGCGTACAGAAAGTCAGTTTTACTAATGTTTGTAGCGCTTCAATGACACTTCAGCAGTGCAATCAACAAACATTAGAACTGGCTCAGCAGAAGGCCGTTAAGCAATTTCAAGCTTGGTTAATTAATGAAACGACTGAATCTTCATTGGTAAAACAACATCTTGCCAATATCTCACTCAATATTCATTTATTAAGTCACAAGATAGTAGAGTCTGGCTTTTATAGCGGTAATAAATTTAAAACGGTGATAGAAGCACAGTTAGAAGCCAGACCCACCACCACCGCCCCTTGCTCTTTACTCAATATTCATAATCAATACTGCTTTGCTGCTGGTGAAGATCAACAAAATACTCAACAACAGGAGGTCGCTTGGATCAGTTTGGTGATACGTTCTAATCAATATCATGACAACGTCTCCATTGATGGCGTTCGCTACGGAAGCACGCCTATCGAAGTGATGCTACCTGCGGGTAAACATTTAGTGGTTATAGAAAAAGAGGGATACCGCACATTCCGTCAAGAAATCGATATATCATCCGATCATACGTTACGTGCCATGTTACATGAGCAAGCCAATGAACTAAAAGCGGGTGATAAATTTGCAGATACACTCAAAAATAATCAACAAGCGCCAGAAATGATAACTCTCGTCGCAGGGCAATACTTACTCGGTGAGAATATTGCTCGCCAAATTCACCTTGATCATGCTTTCGCATTAAGTGCTACTCCTGTCACGGTCGAGCAGTTCAAAAGCTTCACTCAGCAAACTGGTTATCAAACCGATGCGGAATTACAAAATATTTGCTTAGCCGTCAACGAAACAGCAGTCGCTCCGATTTCTGGTAGTCACTGGCAGAAACCGGGCTTTTCTCAAACCGCTCAATCTCCAGTGGTGTGTGTCAGTCAGAATGATGCTAACGCTTATACTCGCTGGCTATCCCAACAAACTGGATTTAAGTATCGCCTTCCTACTGAGGATGAGTGGGAAGTTGCAGCGAGAGCTGGGAGTAAGATGGATTACTGGTGGGGAAATCACTTTAGTGCAGGCCAAGCCAATACCGGCTGGGCTGGGACTCCATGGTCAAATAAAAGTACCTCCCCCGTTCGCGCTTTTGCCGCAAATCCGCTCGGTTTCTACGATATGGTAGGCAATGTGTGGCAATGGACAAATGACCCACGAGGCGTCGTCAAAGGGGGAGCGTGGAGCTTTTCTCCAGATATGGCGAAAGCATATAGTCAGTTGTTTGTTGCCCCATCTGCGGCGGCCAACTACGTAGGTTTCCGTATACTTCGCGAATTATAGTTTTTCATAAGCCGGCTAGGGTCCATACCCTAGCCGGCTATGGTTAAGATGCCAGCGGTTAAGGTGCCAGCCGTTCGATCAACCAATCGCTCTCCTGTTGACTATAAAGAAAACGATCATGCAATCGATGCTCTCCCCCCTGCCAAAATTCGATACTGTGAGGGCGGACACGAAATCCCCCCCAAAAACTGGGAACGGGTATTTCTCCTTTCGCAAACTTTTGTTTTAACTCAAGATACTTCCCCTCCAATACGCCTCGAGCAGAAAGACGACTACTCTGTCGACTGGCGATCGCAGCAAGTTGACTTTCCTTTGGCCGAGAGGTGAAATATTTCATATTTTCAAATGCTGTCAATTTTTCGGCATAGCCAGTGATGTGGACTTGTCGCTCGATGGGATGCCAAGGAAAATGAAGGCTTACTTGGTTATTCTGCTGAATATGCAATGCCTTACGACTGGCTAAATTGGTATAAAATACAAACCCTTGCTTATCAACATTTTTCAGCAATACAATTCGCTGAAATGGCTGCCCTTTTTCGTCGACCGTGGCTACTGTCATCGCCGTTGGGTCGGTTAATTGCGCATTAATCGCTTGTTCAAGCCAAAGATTAAATTGGTCAATCGGATCAACCAATAAGTCTTTTCTCCGTAAACCGCCTCGTGTGTATTCACGACGAATATCTGAAAGATCCATTGTTACTCCTTATTTTTCTGCCGATTGTGCGCCGTTAAAGAGCAGATCTCAAGTCGGTAGGAGAAACTCCATCACATAAAGTCTGGTTATCGAATCCTGTTCCTCTAACTAATATCATCATATCCCGATATCTTCTTCATCAAACTTGGAGGAGAGTTGAATTTCATACTGATTAAATGACACGATGGATGGGCCATGAGATCGTTTCGTGGTGACTTTTTCATCACCGAATTGTAGTGTTACGTGGGTAAAAATCTTGCCTTTGGCTTCGATCGTATTGAGTTCCAACATCTGTTCAAACTCATCATTAAGTAGCTCAACAGCTTCTTTGACTTTTTCCATATGCGCACTGGCTTGATATTTTTGTTGATCAATCTCGCTTAATTCTTCTTCGCTTCGTTCAGCCTTTGGCCGTTTTTTAAATTCTAATTCTCGGCGAATAATATCCATTGTTCTTTCTTGCGCTTGTTTATAATGCTCTTTATGTTTGTTTATTCTATCTTTGTACCATCCATAACGAGCAAACGCCTCCACGGTTGTTGCAGCATCACCTTCAACGCCTAAATTTAAGCAGATTACTTTGCCGCCAACTTTCGCTGTCCCACCACTTAAGGTGCCTTGCTTTTCATTTTTATCTAATACAATCAGATCATTACCACAACGAATGCTATTACTCATACTATGCACAGCGAGTTCAATATTTTCAGAGGCTTGCAGTTCAGAAAACTGGGCATAGTTAGCCCGAATACTGCCTCCTGATTTAACAATGCAGGTTTTCGGTTCATCATCAAAGACTGTATGCCCGATAATCCCTTTACCAATATCAATATCACCTTGTGCTTGTACATCGGCCGATTCAACAAAACCACCAATGGTAATTGAACCGGTTGCACGAACAATCATCCCTGGCTCAACATCACCAGAAATCACTACACTTCCTTTAAACTTCACATGTCCAGTTGCAACACTAACATGATTCAGACAAAGAGCACTTTCTACATCGACTGTTTTATTTTTAATAATTGGCATCCCCGACTGGCTCGCCAACAATAAGTTCGGATCGTCCGGTGAAATATGAGTCCCCTTACCCGCAACCAACGCGGCCTCATTCCCCGGTTTAGCTGGAATGACCTTACCTAATACGGTGTAGCCAGGTTCTCCTTGAGTTGACGGCTTACGGCGCATCACTGGGGAGTTTTCACCAATGGTGACCGTTTCCCCCAAATTGCGCATATCGACCTTTTGAGCACCTTTGATGGGCTGAGGTGCTAAAATGCGAGTGGTGACATCTTCAACCAATGGTATAAATTGTGCGTCTTGTCCTTGAACCGCCTCTTTTCCCTGAGCGACAGGTTGAGTAAAGACTTCGCCAGGCTTGAGGGTATTACTCACCATAAGCACTTTTTTTAATGCAAGTTTGTTAATCCCTTTAAGCACATAGGCTTTGGCCAGTGCATGTACCAACTCACTACCATAGAGCCCTCGACCACCGTAGGCACCAGTAACGACCATCGTCGCCAACATATCTTGCTCACTAACCACCACTTCAACGGTCGCGTTTCTTTTTTCCGCAATAACAATACCTTCACGGGCGGCTTTTTTCCCTTCTTTGACGCTATTGATAAACCGATTAACGGCTTCATCGTTTAGGTAAAACTTACCCGCTCCAATTCTTAACAGTGACTCAGTAAGACCGATAGTGCTTAGTTCTTGGTTCACGTGGGTATCACTCGATAAACGTGCGATAACCGATTTTTTATCTTCTGAGAGGGTGATGAAGTCCTTCCACATAATGCTTAACCTTACGGCGATCTTTCCATTTATTACACAGTGTATAAAAAATCGAGAGTGAGCTAAATCATTCAATATGAAGAGTAAGGCTCATATCAAGATATTCATTTAAATCAGAGCTATTTGGATGCGATACCCAAACGACTTGAAGTTGCCGGTAGGCGGCAAGTGAGTAACAAATTTGTCTGGAAAAAATTTGTTAAGCCATGACCTCAATTCACAGCGTCTTGTTTATCTATTAATAAAATGGGCAATATCAGGGAAAATCGGTGGTGTATCGAATCGATAAACCGCATGCAGCGTTTGACCGGCATGAAGATAATGAAGTGACTCACATAATTGAGCAGCAAATAGAAAGTCATTATCCATAATTGTTGGGTATTCAGAGAGTTGCTCGACTTGCCCGCTATGAGTTAAATAAAATTCAATGGATTGATTTTGAGGTTGATAATTCACCTCACAAGTCACGTAATCCCCCTCTGTGAGAGCTTGAAGCCCTATGTCTCGTAGCTGATGATAACGACTAAAGCCTTCAGGATCCTCTTTCAGTGACATAGGTAACCGTAATAACCTTTGTTCAATCATATGGGAAAAAAGCTCAGATAAAATTTCACAAAGAAAATCCAAATGGTAACTGGTATGAATAATTCCTTTGAGGAAAACTCGCACTTCGTTCATCACAACCACTTGCTTTAAAACATAGGCTGGAAAATATAGTTCACTTTTACAAGGAATGGGGCTTAATAATGACTCGCTACTGGATGGAATTAATTTCGCGTTAATGACAGGAAAGGACAGCATTAATAACGAAATCGGTACGGGTTCCTCTTTGGAGGAGAATTGCTCAATCGCTTCATACAAACTATCCAATGTTTGATTCTCTGCCTGCTCTGTAAATAATGCTACCAAACGAGATTCACCAAACCGTTCACCTTGCTCACTGATCACATCGACAACCCCTTTAGTACAACAAAGAATTTTTTGTCCTGGCTCTAATTTAAAATGTTTAATATCACAACTAAACGAATTTTCTGCCCGCTCCCCCAAGGGATGATGAGTGGCAACTAATGATTTCACTAATTGTCCAGAAGATGAAAGAATATGCGCACTGGGTAGCCCACCTCCCCACCACGAAACCTCGAATCCATTAGAATGTATTTCAAATACATGCGCCGCGAGGTGGATCCCTTCCGGTAAAAAAGCAACGAGCTTTTGGTTTAATTCAACCACCATTTCGCTGAGAGAACAACCTTGCTCTGCCAATGAGAAAAAGGCACGCGTCACTGGTATATTCGCCATTGCGGCAGGTAACCCTTCAGCATTAGAATCGGCAATCATGGCATACACCCCACCATATAACCGTCGAGCCACTAGGATTAAATCGCCATGAAATAGTGTCGTCGGACTTGAAATCGAGTGAATACCATAGATAGGTTCTATTTGTACGCTCATTTCATCCATTAAACGGTGAAAAATAGATTCTGCAATCGCATATTCTTTCTTTACTCGATCTTGATACCTTTGCAGTTGATCGCGCTGTTGCCTGAGTTGCTTATGCATTTGTGCAATTCTAAAATGCGCTTGTATTTTAGCTAACAAGACGGATCTTTCGACCGGTTTGGGAATGAAATCATCCCCAAATGCAAGACAACGAGAGAATGATTCTGGATCATCTAATACGGTTAGAAATAGGATGGGAATATGGCACTTTGGAAAAGCTCGCCGAATGTCCTGAGCGGTGGTAAAACCGTCTTTTATCGGCATCATGACATCGAGTAGGATAATATCAGGTAGAGAGGTCATTTGCTGCATTACCTGAACCACATGTTGACCATTTTCAAATAGATCAACATGTTGTGTAATGGGGGCCAGCATCATACGGCACAATTCTCGGTTTGTTGCATGATCATCAACGATCATTACTCGCATCACAACGCCTCACTTTTTCTATTGTCCATTATTCAATAATATGCGTACACTCCTGTTCAAAATATAGTTCAGTTTATTTGATGGGGCGAACCGTATTTTTCCCCATCATTGACTATTCCATTCGCTTACATTCAGTGAGTGGTCAGTGCTTTAATCAGTACTGAAGTATCCATGCGTCCCAACCCTTGTGAAGATAACGTCTGATACAGTTGAGCCGTTCTTTCTGTCATCGGTAATTGGATCCCCTGCCGCTGTGCTTCGTCGAGACAAAAACCGAGATCTTTGATCATCCAATCAATCGCAAACCCAAAGTCAAAACGATCTTCCGCCATCGTGATCGCCCGGTTTTCCATTTGCCATGAGCCTGCTGCACCATGTTTTAGACAAGAAACTAAGGTGGCAATATCTAGCCCAGCTTGCTTCGCTAGCACTAATCCTTCTGCGAGGCCATTTAGTACACCAGCAATGCAAATTTGGTTGACCATTTTTGCTCTTTGTCCTTGCCCCACTTCACCCATTAAAACAGATGAACGGCCATAAGCATCAAAAATCGGTTGAAGCTCACTAAACAACGATAAATCACCACCACACATAATCGTTAGCTGGCCATTCTCAGCTCCAGCTTGCCCTCCAGAGATAGGGGCATCCATAAACTGAACACCAACCTTACCCGCCGCCATAGCCACTTCTTGTGCCAGTAGAGCTGAGGTCGTCGTGTGATCGACCAAGATCGCTCCCGGCTTCATATAAGCCAATGCACCGTGCTCATGAGTGGTCATGCTGCGAACATCATCGTCATTGCCCACACAGGTAAGAACAACATCCGCTTGAGCGACGCACTCAGCAACCGAATTTGCCGCTTTTCCTGCATATTGTTTCGCCCATGCTAGCGCTGTCTTTTTTGTTCGATTGAAAACCGTGACATCAAAACCCGCTTTAACGAGATGTCCAGCCATCGGATATCCCATAACACCTAAACCAATAAAACTGACTTTCATACAAACTCCTTGTTAAACCTTCACCACACTGAATCAATAAACCGTCCAATTAATGCGAACCATACAGATCATCTCACCCAACGGCAGAGGCCACTTATAGCGCAAAAGATCGACGTGATTAAATTTATGATGATGGGTGATGATAAGAAAGAATGGTGTAAACAGAAATAAAAAAGCCGAGACAAACTCGGCAATTGATATAACTATGCGATATCCGCGTTGTGATACACTTGCTGAACATCATCGCAATCATCCAGCATATCTAAAAACTTCTGGAATTTTTCTGCGTCTTCGCCACTAATAGCGGTTTGATTTTGTGGAACAAAGGTGATCTCTTCCACATCAATGGTTAGCTCTGGGAATGCATTGGTCAGGGCTGTTTTCGCTTTAAAGAATTCAGTATTCGGCGCAAAAACGGTAATCACCCCATCTTCCAATTCGATATCAGTCACATCGACGTCTTCCATCATCAATGCTTCTAAAACAGACTCTTCATCATCACCCTTGAATTGAAATACCGCCTGATGATCAAACATATGTGCCACTACGCCCGGCGTGCCAATTTTTGCGCCTGTTTTCACAAAACATTGGCGAACATCCTGATAAGTACGGTTACCATTATCAGTTAAACAGTCAACGATCACACTCACCCCACCCGGGCCAAAACCTTCATAGCGAGCGGGTTGATAATCTTCACCGCCACCGCCACTGGCTTTATCAAGTGCTTTTTCAATAACATGTGCTGGTACTTGATCTTTTTTCGCTTTGGCAATCAAATGACGAAGCGACAAGTTCATGTCTGGATCTGCGCCACCATTTTTAGCACATACGTAAATTTCTTTACCATATTTGGAATAAACTTTAATCTTTGCGCCTTGAGTCTTGGCCATAGAGGCTTTGCGCACTTCAAAACTTCTTCCCATTGGGATGTTCTCTCTAGTTCAATTTAATGCGACGGGTAAACAAAAATGGAACATTTTTGTTTAATAATGAACGCTACGCGACACCCATTATTCGTTTATATTTATCCACTGACTGCTGAAACCATGTCTTTTCTTGCTCAGAAACCAGTTTAGAAAGCTGTTTAGTGACGACATCGGGTCCACATTTTGCCTGCTTCATCTTCCAAACTAAAAAAGAAGCTTGTTTATCTAGCTCTATTTTATTTTTCTGCTCTGCATCAAGCAGTGCAAGGTTAAAAGGCATAAGAAAATCTACAATCAGTCAAACGTGCCGCCGAATATAGCATAAAAATGTGCAAAATTCAGAAGCAAAATATTACCTTAACCCTCTAAAATCAACAAAACGACAAAAACAAAGGGTGGCTTATGCCACCCTTATCAATCTGCTCATTAGGGACTTCTAATGAAGTAGACCCAATTCCTTCGCTTCCTCAATAGTTAAGCCGCTTTCACGAATTTCTCGTAGCGTTTCAATACGCCGACGAGCTTCGGCAGACTTAAGGTGTTTCACTGGGCGTTGTGTCTCTACTTCATCCATGAAGTCCCACTTGTTTGTGATATTAGTCATTTCATCATGGTCAATTGAATTTATAGACATTGCAACCTCCGAACAAACCATGCCAAGGACAAGTAATCTGTAGCAAAAGGCTTAAATCTTGTTAAGTAAATTTAAGCTAGAGTGTGACTAAAACGAGAGTTCAAGTATCTAATCAATAAATCACTCAATTATCTTTTGCTCAACCTGAAATATAGCAGTACATTTGAGGAATTATCTTCAAAAAATAAAATCGATCAACCTCTCATTTTTAAGCTTATCACTCCGCACGCACGATCGAGAATTCAGACCAGTAGATCGAAGCAAAATCGCGTAATTCATCGCACAGAAAGAAATAAAAAAACGAGCCCTTATCGAGACTCGTCCACCTTCGCTAAAAACATGGCATTGGTTTAAAGTCATTAGATTTTGCTTACGATCTTATCCACTTAAACCAGCGATCAAAGACCAATAGCCACATCGTCCAAAGCTCGGAATACGGCGTCATCTAGATGCCCTTCATAGACTAATTTACACACTTTTCGGCGTACAGCTAAACCCGAGATCACCCGTTCGATCGATAAGTGTTTATCACAGTTTTGTTTATTATAAAGATCAATCACCTTACTCAGTGTCTCATAAGGAATAATCTCTTCATCGGCTCTTAACCAATCAAGCTTATCTATCAGCTCTAGGCACTCTTCTCGAATCGATGAAGGTGCATGTCCAGTCATTGCTGCTAAAGCCGTTATGCTGCGTTCTAGAGCCTCTGGTGAGGTATACTTAGATAAAGTAATGGTAATCTCGTCAGCATTAATCTCAACCAAATGCTTACGCTGTTTAACTCGACGTCCTAACTTTCCTCGCGGAGAAGGCGCTTTTCTCTGAATCGGTTCAAATTCGCCATCAATAATTTCTGATAACTCATCTAACCTTTGTTTGGATACCATTTCATTTCGCAGCGGGTTAGGTAGGGTTGGAGCCATATTTCGTTTACCCGCATTGGTGGTTTTAGCACGAGAATAACGTAACACCTCTTCAACATTGCATTTTATATCGACCTGATAATCGGAGAGCTTATCCTTTTCAAGCAAACTGGTTATGGTTAAATGGTACCCCCACAAGTTCACTTCAAAATGATCCTCTGTTTTGTCTTTTTTAGCTAAACGTCTCAACTCTCGGATAAGATCCATCGAAAAACGTCGCCACTCAATATTACGAGCTAATTTTTGATTGAGTTCGCTAAGCAACATGACATCCGTGTGGCGGCGTGACATACGGCTACGAAAGTAAGAGTAGAGCTGAAACACCAAGGTGTGTTGTTTTAAGATTTCCGGTGGAAATAGGAAAAAGTAATCACGGGTCATTAATTCTTCAAAAAACGAAGGTTCCCAAACTAGGATATATAAATTAGGTTTGATGCGTATTTCACCATCACTTCCTTCGGTGGGCGCTTCTTCTGAAGCTGTAATGGTACGAGCGAGAAAACGAAAACGATCACTTTTAAACCCTTCAGGCATGTTCTCACTCAACCAACGTCCTGTTAGTTCATGTAATTGAAAGTCGGTAAACTCAATTCGATCAATACTATCTCGGATTGAATCTCTTGCTGGTCCACTGTCTTTTTTACCCCGCAATGACAAAATATCGGTAATGTAGAGTGGGGTTTTGTTGGGAACATATTTAGCATTGAGTTGGTAATCTTCTTGATGATGATCGTGGTACTGTACAGTTAAGGTAAACAGTGCAAAGAGCGTCATCAGATCATCGACAGTCATAATATTTTTTGATGAGCGAGTCTCGATCACAGCACGAGTTCCTGAAATCGAAACCATCGATTTTTGATAATTTTTTCGAGTACGAGGCGGTGCTAAAGCTTGATCAATGATCCCAGCCCAATTGGTTGGTGAAACGACAAATTGATCCGCTTCATCTTTCATGGCTGGTGGTGTATTTAGGCCATGTTCATGCAATAAACGTTGATTAACCTGCGTTTGTGCTAATGCTTTTGAACGTTTACGTTTTTCGGTTTGCTTAACAGACTCTGTCACTAAACTGGTTGATCCAAGTACAGAAATCAATTGGTTTGGGTTAACAAAACGGTGAAGCATGGTTTTTCCTGCTAGACCCTCTTGAAAACGAACGGGAACTTGCTTAAATAAACCAATCGCCACCGCCGCTCTTAGGCGTTGTTGGATTGCAGCTCGAGTGAGTTGGCCATCTGTTGCTTCAATTAGTTCAGTGGTTGAGACTAAGCCATCTTTACTTCTAAAACCACGTAAAGAAATGAGGTTTAACAGTTCAACAATACTTTTTGTGACACCTTTAAAATGCTGATACTGTTCAATCCAATCGACCGCAGCTTCTGAAATTTCAAAAAGATGCCCATCTTTGTGGCTTCTGGGGGCATTGATCAGCAATTTTTCTTCAGCGGTCATCTTCTTTTCCGTTTTGCATTAGCCGTAATATTGCTATGGTTCCAAGAGCATAAAGAAAAAATGATCATAAATAAAGAGAAATTTATTGTTTTTAAATAACTGATCTTTTTGATTATTCTGATCAGTATTGATTAGTATGATCATATGATCTGGTCGCCGCTTTGCTTTTAAGTGGTTGTTTATAAATAATGTTTTTTTTACTGCGCCAGAAGCATGATCATGTCTGTTGCGTAACGATGATCATTGCGTCTCAGTAAGCATGATCAAAGACCACTTGAACGATGATCATCACATATTCGAATTAATGATCAATAGTAGTTAGGAATAATGATCAAGTGGGATTCACAACTTATCCACAGTCTTAAAGCATAATTCGTTTTTATTGTTGGTTTAGAATGCCCTTGCTCTTACTTTTGTATTGGAAGAATGATCAAGAGAGTGATGAATATCGGCTATTTTAAGCGATTAATACTTGAAAAGTGGTTCAAATAACACTTTACACAGCAATATGCTTTTTTAAGATTGTTACTAAAGTTAACGAAAGCATGATCATGGTTATTATTGTGCTTTTCTATCTTTAACAAGGCATTTTGTGCCGTTTTATATCCGATTGATGCTAAACAGCAAGCCTGATTACAATTGACATCTACCGTAAATTATCTTGTTTTTATCATGCTTCCGGGAGATCTATACTACTTGATCATTTTTCCGTGCAGCAATGATCTTTTTTACGTTGATTGCGTTACCCGATTCGATCCATTTATCCCTTGATCATTGTTCCATTGACTCTTTTTTTTACGGAAACATGATCATGAGGATTCCCTTGATCATCGTTCCATACTTAGAATCAGCCCATCTTCTGGGTACTAACAACTGTCTAAGGGTAAGTATTCCTTACTGGGAGGATAAAAAAGCCCATTTCTGTCCATAACAGCTTAAAAATCGAGCTTTTAATGGCTTTATCAGCTGATATGGATTGATTCTATTCAATTGAAAATACATTAGCCGTAGTTTATTGATTGGAACTAATCGTTCCGATGGATTGATCTTATACATCGAGTGGTATTGATTCACTTTTCTCTTCCTTATTTATTCAGTTTACATTGTAAATGTGTGACAGTGTGACATTTTCATTTGATCGCATAATGAGTATTAATCTGCACAATTTTTTAAAAATAAAAACTCAGCATTATGTTAATAATAGGTCAATTGATGCTTGTTTTTCTATTTATTGTGATTGACCTATGAAAGTGAATGTTCACCTTTTTATTGTTTATAATAAAATTTGCTGTACAATTGGATGGATGGGAATCAGTTATGGAAATGACTATGAAAAGAGAACAAACAATAGAGAATCTCTATCGGCTGGCTGAGCAGACTCAGCAGGTTCAAGCCGATCGAATCGAGATTGTATTAGAAGAGCGTCGTGATGAACATTTTCCACCGATGTCGAAAGCGTTAATGGAAACACGTTCAGGGTTGACGCGACGAAAACTTGATGAGGCGATCGCTAAACTAGAGGCTTCTGGCCATCAGTTTACAAAAAATAATGCTAATCACTACTCTATTTCTCTTGCTGAAGCCCATATGCTTATGGATGCGGCGGGTGTGTTGAAATTCCATCAACGCAAAAAGAATACAGAGAATAAGCCTTGGATTATTAATGTGCAAAACCAAAAAGGTGGAACCGGCAAATCAATGACGGCGGTGCATTTGGCGGCTTGTTTAGCACTAAATTTAGATAAGCGATATCGAATCTGCTTAATTGATTTGGATCCTCAAGGCTCTTTACGTTTGTTTTTAAATCCACAAATCAGCTTGGCAGAACACAGCAATATTTATTCAGCGGTTGATATTATGTTGGATAATTTTCCAGAAGGCACCGAGATTGATAAGTCATTTTTACAAAAAAATGTCTTATTACCGACTCAATACCCTAACCTGAAAACTATTTCAGCATTTCCGGAAGACGCCATGTTCAATGCTGAAGCTTGGCAATATTTGTCACAGAATCAATCCTTGGATATTGTTCGTTTATTAAAAGAAAAGTTGATCGATAAAATTGCAGATGAATTTGACATTATCATGATTGATACTGGGCCACACGTTGATCCTTTGGTGTGGAATGCGATGTATGCTTCAAATGCGCTGTTGATTCCTTGTGCCGCCAAACGTTTGGATTGGGCTTCCACAGTCAACTTCTTTCAACATCTACCAACGGTTTATGAAATGTTTCCCGAGGATTGGAAAGGGTTGGAGTTTGTCCGTCTGATGCCAACGATGTTTGAAGATGATAATAAAAAGCAGGTCTCTGTTTTAACAGAAATGAATTATTTACTTGGTGATCAAGTCATGATGGCAACGATTCCGCGTAGCCGTGCTTTTGAAACCTGTGCCGATACTTATAGTACGGTTTTTGATCTAACTACCAGTGATTTTGAGGGGGGCAAAAAGACGTTGGCTACCGCTCAGGATGCGGTACAAAAAAGTGCCTTAGAATTAGAGCGTGTACTGCATACACATTGGACTTCATTGAATCAGGGGTAAATGATAAATGGCAATAAAAACGTCTGAGTTGAATGCGAAGTTATTTGGAAAAGCAGATAAGCGGCGAGCTTCAACACCTCAAGAAGCACAGGCTGCTGCGAAAGCTCAAGCACAAGTGATAGAGTTGGCTGTTGCTGGTGAAGATCTAGTCACTTTTGAATTGATTCGAATTCCGGCCAATAAAATAGAACAAAGCACGGTCGTTTTTGCTCAAAATGCTCGTGAACAGTCGTTTCTTAATGAGCATGCATTAGCTGATATTCTCAATTCGCTACGAGAGCGTGGTCAACAGTTTCCAGCGGTGGGCCGTCGTAAAGATGATGGCAAAATTGAAATTTTAGATGGTAGTCGCCGTCGCAAGTCATGTATTCTCGCTCAACAAGATTTTTTAGTCTATGTTGCTGATAATATTAATACGGAGCATGCAAAATTTCTTTCGGATGTGGCCAATGCGCATAAACCACTTTCATTATATGAGAAAGGAAAAGAGATGCAGGCACAGCTTGACAGCGGTGCTGCAGAAGATCAAAAAGCATTAGCAAAAATGTTTCAATGTAGTGAAGCTTTGGTGAGTGGTGCTTTAAAAGCCGCTTCATTACCGCTTGCTCTGTTACAGGCTTATCCCAATGTCGTTGAGCTTGGGCGACCAACTATTGTGAAATTACACAAACAGTTTAATGAGTTAACTGAAGCACAACAAGCGGAGCTTTTGGCTAAATGCCAGCAACATGATGGGTTTGTTTGGCAGCATTGCCAGTCTCAAGGTGTCGCTCGTATAACTAAAGAGGTCACGGAGACGATAGAAGAATGGATTCAGTCTTTAATTCCACCTAAAAAAGCAGTCAGTAATAAGGTCGAATTGGTCAAAGGTCGAGTTCATTATACGCGGAAAGGAAATCAATTAACGATGAATTTGCAGAAAGTCGATGATCGTTCGATGCAAGAAATTCTTGATTTTATACAACAAAAACTAAGTTAGTCTGCTTAAAGTAGCCCGCCAAAGCGGGCTACTTTAGTTTGATACAGCCCCTTGCGTATTATTGATTACGCAAGCGTTGCCAATATTTGTCGTAGAGAGCTAAAGCTGCTGGCCCGGCATCGTTAATAAACTCCCTTTTTTATCACTTCCTCTGTTGGATAAATATCCCCTTCTTGATTGCGTTGCTGAAGCATAACCTAAGCTATTAACGACCTCCGCTTGGTTTTTAGCTTCAAACATAAAATTGATCAATTTATTCGCTAAGGCTTTATTTTTACTACCCCTCCATTTTTTCACTAGCAGACGAGGGAATGTGGGTGGTGAATGATGCTTGTGCTACCATTATGGCTTCTGTTCTATGATCTGATTTTTTATGGTTGATTTAACGATACAGTTTGGTGAATACATCAAACAACTGAAATCCTCTGTATGTTCGAGCTACTGTCGCCTCGGCTTATATTTTCAAGCGGAAGCGGAATGGAGTCGCACAATGCTCAAACAAGGAGTCAGCCAGCTTGAGAATCCAATGATTTTCCAACTGGGCGGGCCAGCTCTTTTTCCCGATTTAGGCCAAAGCGTTGCTTATAATCAAGGGCAACGCTTGCTTGGGCAAGAATGTGATGTGCTTGTTTGTGACTGTTCTAGTGGATGGGATGCCAATAGTTTTAGCGCCGCATTGGGTACTTTGATTGGCGGGGGCTTACTATTTATTTTTGGCCATGATGAATCAGTCTTTCGTGCTGATAAACGTTGGTTAACTCGTGCGTTACAGCAACTTTTGGTCATCAATAAACAAAATTGGCCAGCTATTCCCACCAGGGATTTGGTGGATCAGCGACATGATTTTACTCAGCAAAATATGGCAGTTGAGCAGATTATTCGAGTCGTAGAGGGGCATCGAAAACGTCCCTTAGTCTTAACGGCGGATCGCGGTCGGGGAAAAAGCAGTGCTTTAGGTATCGCTGTTGCTCGCTTAATGTTATCTCGCTCTCTTTCTATTATTGTCACTGCACCTACCCTTGCGGCTATTGCTCCGGTATTTGATTTTGCGCAGCGTTTATTACCATCAGGACAACATTCAAAAGGTGTCCTGCATTATAAAACATCGGTGCTTCGCTATTTGCCACCCGATGAGATACAGCGTCATCGACCTTCATGTGATCTATTATTGGTCGATGAGGCCGCAGCGTTACCTCTTTCTTTTCTTCAATTATTTGTTGAACAGTATCCTCGAGCTGTTTTCTCGACCACCATTCATGGCTATGAAGGATGTGGGCGTGGTTTCACACTTAAATTTCAACATTGGTTAAAACAAGTTCGTCCGCAGATGCGTCATGTTCATTTAGAGCAACCTATTCGCTGGGCAGCGGACGATCCTTTAGAAGCTTGGCATCGGAAAACCTTTCTGCTTGATAATGAGTTCGAATTTGAACTGATGCATGATGATTCTGAGCCAGTGTTTTATCATGCCGTGACAAAACAAGAGTTGTTGGATCAACCTGATGTATTAAATGCGGTATTTTCTTTATTGGTGAATGCACATTATCAAACCTCCCCTAATGATTTATTTCACCTTTTAGCGGATGACCATATTCAGCTTTTCATTGCCCGTAATCAACGTCATTACTTAGGTTGTCTTTTAGCTATACGGGAAGGACAACTTGATCATAAATTGATTGAACAGATTCAACTAGGAAAGCGTCGTCCCAAAGGACATTTAGCGGCGATAACGATCGCAAATCAGTTAGGTATTTCTCAGGCGGCTCATCAGTCATGTTGGCGAGTGATGCGTATCGCTGTACATCCAGCGAGGCAAAAGCAAGGCTTAGGCAGTGCTTTATTACGTCATTTTATCGAGGTTAATCCTTGTGACTATATTGCGACGAGTTTTGGAGCTACTGCTGAATTGATTTATTTTTGGCAACAGAATCAATTTTATCCGATTAAAATAGGTTCTCATCGTGATCAAGCCAGTGGCTGCTATTCATTGTTGATGGTTTATAGTCAACAGGTTGATTGGCTCGATGAGGCAAGAAAACAATTTATTCCATACCTTCAGTATGCGCTTAAAGATACGTTGCACGCATTAGAGCCAGAATTGGTTCGTGCGTTACTGAACACCGTTGTGTTATCTAACCATGAAAAGATCGCTAATACTTCGCTGCAGGCTCTTATTCATCGTTATTCTCTAGGGGGAGCTAATTATGAGAGTGTGGCGGTTTGGATAGAACAATGGCTGTTGGATATTTTTCATCTTGTTCAGGTTTCTGATTTATTGATCGTTAAAGTATTACAGCAGCATTCATGGCAGTCTTGTGCGCTTCGCTATGGTTATACTGGCCGAAAGCAAATAGAGTATGTACTACGTCAACAACTGAATGATTTAATCGCTGATTTACACTGTAAACTCAAATGATCAACCATAGCGCTATTTACAGTGTAAATTGGCATTGTTTTATTTAACTGATAGTCATAATGATGTTGTAAAGGCATAAAGTTTGATCAAGTCGACAGGTTATTATTTTACAGTTAGCACTTATTGTTAATTATGCCTATTTTATAAGAGAAAGCTTATGTTCATAATCTGACGTTACGAATTACGAATAGAAATGGCTAGGGAGCTGTTCTTTCTTTATTAAAGTTGCGAAAACAAAGGAAGTGAATGGCAAATCAAGAGGTTTAGAAGGGGGAATATTATCAGCGATGCCAACTCTTCGCTGGTAATATATCTTTTGATGCAGGAGAGCACATGTCGATTTCGCGTAGAACTTTTTTAAAGGCTGGCATCGGCGTTGGAGTTGTGAGTGCCGCCGGTGTTGGGTATCGAGAATTATCTAAAGTAACAACAAATGCCAAAATCTTAATTGTGGGAGGAGGGGCCGCTGGAATTGGTATTGCTAACCAATTGGAGCATCATTTGGACGGTGCAACGATAACCGTGATAGAGCCGCGTGGTTTTCATTGGTATCAACCGGGCCAAACTTTGTTACTTGCAGGAGTTTATACACAAGCCAGTGATGTGATCAGTGCGAATGAACGTTTTATTGATACGAGTGTGCGATGGGTTGAAGATTCAGTTGTTGAGTATCAACCTGAGCAGAATCAAGTGGTAACAGAAAATGGCCGAGTGATCAGCTATGATTACTTGATTGTCGCGACGGGGGTTGAACTTCGTTATGACTTAATCGAAGGGTTTGATCCGCAAGAAATCGGCCAAAATGGGATAACCAGCATCTATTACAGCCCACAAGCAGGAATCGCTAGTCATCAACAAGCTCAAACCTTTGCTCATAGTCAAGGAGGGAAAGCGGTGTTTACTCGTCCCCAAGGAGCGATGAAGTGTGCGGGTGCACCAATGAAAGCCACTAATTTGGTGGAGTCTTTTGTTGCTAACGCCGGTCATCGGGACGATTTCGTTTTTGATTATTTTACGTCAGAAAACTTCCTTTTCTCGGTTAAAGTGTTTGACCAGCGAATACGAGAGATTTGGCAGCAGCGCAGTATTGAGCCACATTTTCAGCATACTTTAACGTCGATTGATACCAGTAAAAAACGAGCCACATTTCAACTAGCAGACCAATCGACACACACTGTTGATTGGGACTTTATACATGTTGCTCCCCCTATGACGGCCATTAAAAGCATCAGAGAATCGCCATTGGCAGATAACGAGCAATTTAAGGGGTATCTAGAGGTCGATCAATATACGATGCAGCATAAGCGTTACCATAATGTTTTTGGTTTGGGCGATAATGTAGGTACGCCAATAGGTAAGACAGCGGCGTCGGTTAAAACACAAATTCCGGTGGTGACGCAAAATTTAACGGCGCTGATAACAGATAAGCCCTTAGTTGCGAAATGGGATGGGTATACTTCTTGTCCAATGATCCTAGATGTGGGACATGCGATGTTATGGGAGTTTGACTTTACTCTTCAGCCGATGACAGCGCTACCGTTTGAAGTGGTTGATCCTTTAAAAAGTAGTCGTTTTGCTTGGAAGGTTAAAGAATCGGTGATTAGACCGATTTATGACATGATGCTCCATGGTTATACACCAATGTAGCGTCTTTTTATCCCCTTCCTACTTGAAGCTGCAGGGGTGTTGGGGACGTTCTTTCACCCCAATCACATAGCCTGCCTATGCTCATGGGGATGATGAAAGCCATCCGTGGCTTTCACCAAAGGCCAGCCTACCGCTATTCAAATTTGTTCCAGACAAATTTGTCACTCACTTGCCGCCTATCTGCAGCGCCAAGTGGTTTGGGGATAACACTAAACCCGTTATATCCCCTTAAACTGACTGATCTTTGTCGCTAAATGAGTCATCTGTTTTGCTACCCCGTTCACCGAATGCTCACCTTGTTGGGTGAGTTGTTCCGTGCGGCTACTTTGTTCATTTAAATTCTCGATGCTTTGATTAATTTCCAGTACCGCTGCACTTTGCTCTTCTGCACCTTGAACGATGTGTTGATTCATCGAAAAGAGTGCTTGTAGTGTGGTATTGAGGGACTGAACATCATTGACGGCTTGGTGATGAGTGGTCAAACTGTGTTGGCTATTTTCATGCACAACTTCAATTTGTGTCGTCACTGAATTCGACGCTGATCGCAGCTTATTGATGATGTCTTGAATTTCCGTGGTTGACTCACTGGTGCGCTGAGAAAGTGAACGTACTTCATCGGCAACGACGGCAAATCCTCGACCATGCTCTCCGGCTCTTGCGGCTTCAATGGCCGCATTTAATGCTAATAAATTCGTTTGTTCGGAGATAGAACTAATCACTTCTAGTACGCGGAGAATATTTTCAATATGGCTATTAAGTTGTTGCAGGCTTTGCTGACTGGTTGCCATATTGGAACCCAGTTGTTCAATGTGGTTGAGGCTACTCTGCATCGCAGAGAGGGCATTTTGTAATGAGCTATTGCCTTGTGTTGAAAGCTCTCCAGCATGGTTAGCAAGCCGTGTTGCTTCTTCGGTCCGTTCTGTAATATGTTGACTGGCTTGAGAAATTATCTCTAAAGCGCTGCGTTGTTGTTCAGTTGCTTGATTGGTCTCTTTGGCGTTATGCTTTAATTGTAAAAACGCCACTTGCGATTCAGCGACAGTCTGGTTGACTGAACTTAATGAATCTCGGAATCGCTCAATAAAGAGATTAATTTTCTGTGATAAATTCGCTACTTCTGCGCCATCAAAAATATTCACTTTGTGACTCAAATCGAGATGATGAGCGATATGATCTATCTCATTACTTAGTTGTTGAATCGGTTGAGTTAACGTTGTAACCACAACATGCATAATCACTAAGGCGACAGCGATAAAGATCAACGTAAATAGCAGCGATTGAATAAATTGATCTACGATCGGTGAGGTGATTTGAGATTCAGGAATTTCAACCACCACAAAGCGATCCAAATCGGCTAACCAGTAAGAACCAATCAGATAAGTTTGTTGATTAACGATGGTTTCTGTTATAACCGGTGTGGTTTTCCCTGCGATGATGGCTTGCTGCACTTGACTCGTTGCGTGGTTTGCTAACACAGAGTCATCAGGAGCAACTTGAATTTTTCCATCACTAGATGCCAGCATGGCGCGGCCATTAGAGCCAATCCTAAAACCTTCGATCATATTGACTAGACTACTGACATTGAAACCTAATCCCGCGACCACATAAGGTTGATTGGTTAGAGGATTGATTTGTGTACTACGGTAATTAATAAAAATAACGTATTGGCCACCTACTTGATCTTGGTTCATGTTTAATTCAACGGGCTTGTTTTTACCGAGAAAGTTGGGATAGAAATCTTTAAAGGGATAATCGTTAAGACGAGTGGCTCGATGTTGACCATCATAAGTAAAAATATATTTACCTTCCTCACTATCTAATACGGCAAATGCATTGTCTGCGCCGAGTCGAGCCATTGCATTTTCTAAAGCCTGGTGAGCAACAGCCGGGCGATAGATAGATTGTTGCTGGGCGCTCCAATCTAATAGGCCAGAATGGTGAGCAAGAAAATTTGATCCTGTGATCGCGGGCTGTAACTGATTACTGATTTCAAAAGCGAGTCCGCGTAATTGACTTGGCAGAGTATGCGACTTAAGCTCACTCAATTGATCATTTGATGTACGAATTGCCTGTTGCCCCATCGCAATCAGCGTACATGTGACCAAGATGATAGAGAGAACCCAGTTAATTCTGCGACGAATTGATAGCGTTTTCCAATACATAGCATAAGCCTCATTTATTATTATTAGCCAACTAATAGAGAATAGTGT